>CAZNVU010000072.1:0-12373 GCA_964576575.1 uncultured Chryseobacterium sp. | reverse complement strand
TGGAGAAACCGTAAATGTTTGTCCGCTACAAATGGTTGCCGTGCCTGCTGTTATAGCAGGTGTTGGATTAACTGTAACAACTAGATTGTAAATACTTGATGGGCAGTTACCAGGATTGGTGTTGGTCGAGATATTGTAAGTGACAGTCTGTGCGGTGTTGGTCGTGTTGGTCAGCACATCTCCAATGGATGTGGACGTATTAGCTATTGTAGTTTCACCGGTGACACTTGAATTATTGATGGCTAACCAACTGATGGTTCCGTTGTAGCTGGAGGTTAATGATTGATCCACTGCATCGCCAGAACAAATCGTTTTTGTGAGTGAATTGGTGATGGTAGGGGTTGGAATAACGGTAACGGTATAAGTAATATCTGAAGCTAGACAGTTACCTTGAACAGAAGTTGGGGTTATGGTGTAAACAACATCTTGATTGGTGTTGTCGGTGTTATTCACCAATGTATTATTGATGATGCTGCTGGTTTGAGAATTGGTACTTTCTCCAGTAACATTGGCGTTGTTTACCGCGCTCCAGCTATAGGTTGCAGGTATGTTGGGCGAGAATGAGTAATTTAAGGTAGAACCAGAGCAAACCGTTTGTGTTGTTACGTTGGATAAAGTAACGTTGGGAATAACTGAAACAGTTACCGTTTGCGGAGATCCGGAACAAGTTCCAGAAGAAGAATTGGGAGTAACGGTGTAGGTTACATTCTGAACGGCACTGGTTGAGTTAGTCAAAACATCGGAGATGGTATTGCTTGTAACACCAGTAGTTGATTCTCCACTTACTTGCGCACTATTTGTTGCCACCCAAGTATAGGTAGAGGCAACATTGGATGTCAATGAGAGAGATACAGCATTTCCAGAGCAAACATTGACAGCACTTGCGTTGGTCATGCTTGGGGCTGGATTAACGGTTACTGTTAAGGTTTGAGCCACTCCTACACAATTTCCCGTTGTTGAAGTAGGTGTAACGGTATATACTACATTCTGCGCACTGGTGCTATTGCTGATGATGATGTTGTTGATTAATGCGGAATTTGTCGCGGTTGTGGTTTCTCCGGTTGTATTGGGATTATTGGCCGCTAACCAACTAAAAGAGGAGGCAACATTTGACGTTAAATTGATATTCAGCGGTATTCCTGAACAAATTGTTTCCGTATTCGCACTGGTGACATTGACCGTAGGTACCACATTAACTGTGACATTTATAGGGGTGCCCGGACAAGAACCGGTGGTAGAAGTTGGCGTGATGGTATAAGTTAAACTCTGCTGGGAAGTGGTTGTATTTGTAAGCACATCGTTAATTGTACTCGATGTTACCGTGACAGCGCTTTCTCCAGTAACATTGCCATTGCTTGGTGTGGACCACGAAAAGGATGACGGAACGTTGGCTGTAATGGGAATGTTCAGAGGAATGGTATTGCATGTCGTAACAGGGGATATGGCGTTCACCGTTACTGCAGGAACGATACTGACGGTTAGTGTAAATGGGGTTCCTGTACAACTAGGATTGGATGTGCTGGGTGTAATGGTGTAGATAACATTTTGAATACTGGTTGTGTTATTTGTGAGGGTGTTATTGATGTTGGAGGAGTTAACAGCAGTCAAACTTTCTCCGATGACATTGATGTTATCATTGGCCACCCATGAAAAAGAAGCGCCCACATTGGAAGTCAAATTAATATTGAGTGCAGATCCACTGCAGATGGCGGCTGTGCTGTTGTTGGTAACAACAGGAGTGGGGTTGACGGTGACTTGAACGGTCTGTGCATTTCCTACGCAACTTCCCGCTGTGGAAGTGGGTGTAACGGTATAGGACACGATGGAGCTAGCGTTGGTAGTATTGTCCAAAGTATTGTTAATGGTACTGCTGGTTTGGGCAGCAGTACTCTCCCCATTCACGTTCGTGTTGGAAGTAGCAACCCAACTAAAACTAGATCCCACGCTTGCTGTTAAGGCTAAGTTCACAGGAGTATTATCGCAAATGGTAACGCTGCTGGCACTGTTCATCACAGGTGTAGGCAATAATGTCAATGTGATGGTCTGAGTGGGCCCAACGCAACTGCCAGATGTCGAGGTAGGTGTAACTTGAAAAGTTACCGTTTGATTGGTCAGTGAGTTGTTGGTCAATGTTAAGTTGATGGGATCAGAGGTTTGATTTCCCGATGGAATCCCTGTCACATTATTATTGGATGATGCGGACCAACTATAGGATGAAGGAATATTAGAAGTCAAATCCAAGTTCATCGTACCCCCAGAACATAAATTCAAGGAGTTGGTATTGGTCATGGAGGGTATGGGATAAACCGTTACTGTTTGCGTGCATGTACTTGAACAATTGCCAATGGGTAAATTGGTAACAGGGTCTAAAGGTGTCACTGTGAGTGTAAGGGTATAGACCAAATCAGATGTTCCACTATTGGTCAGGATGAAACTGGGTTGGGCCAGGGTAGAAGTAGCGAAATTTGGATTGGATGGAGTAGAAACCACCCAACTATAAGCAAGCGGCACAGCTGTTCCATTACACTGAGGGGCGACGCTGTTATTGGTTGTATTTACCGTTAAAGGAGAACAACCAGAGCTTGGGGTTGCTGTGAAAGAACAAGTGGGTGGGTCAATGACGCAGATGGTTTTTGTAAGAACAACTGGTGATTCGCAGGCATTTTTTTCTGTCAATTCAACTGAATAGTTACCACTTTGATTGAAGTTTATAGTTAGAGGGTCACTTCCAGAGGTCCATAAATCATAATATTCAGGAAATAAGTTGTCACTGCCTAAAGTTTGAGTATTGATACTCCATCCTGAACTAGGAAGTATATCCCATATAAAGCTGTGTTCCTGTAAACATTGTGAACCGAGATTGATGGTACCTGGTGAAGATGTATTGTTGGCTATGGCATTTTGATTGACACAAATTATTGATGGCAAATCAAATGAAATAGTTGGAGGAGCTGATGTTCTTATCGGTCCCGCTGATGCAGATGCAGATCCGCAGGGATTGACTGCTTGCATTGAAACACCGAAGGCATTGTTTTCAGTGATACTTCCATTGGTAAACGAAAACCCGCATGAAGATTGGTTAAATGTATGTTGTATAGAAGTCGGAATGTTGGATTGATTGAAGTATAGAGGTGCTGAACCATCAGAAAAGGTAATTGTGTAAGTTGTTCCTGGTACATTATTGGAAACACCACTTATAGGAAACGTTAACTCAAAAGGACTACATCCTTGGGCATTTGCAGGTAACTGAATTTGAGGAGACGCAGGCTGATTACCAACAAAAACCTGATAGGTCTGACTAATTGAACAACCAGCTGTCGATGTAATGGTTACCGTCAGTGTGTATAGTCCAAGAGCGTAAACATGTGGCGCGGTCCAAGTATCAGTTGAATAGTTGTTATCTGCCGTTCCGTCTCCCCAATCAATATTATAGGAATCTGCGAAACTATTGAGTGAAGACGGTATTGCATTTGATATTGAAATAGGACCTGAAGTTTGTCCGGGAAGAGTGCATCGAACTAACCATCCATTATAGTTAGAGAGCGTTGAAAATTGGGCTGAGTTTAGAGTAGGAACTAATATACTAGAGCTGGTTGATGTATTATCACTACACCCATTGCTTGTAACAGTTAATGTATAGGTGCCTATTTGCGATCCTCCGGCATTAGCAATCGAAGGGTTTGCCTGTGAAGAAGTAAATCCGTTGGGTCCCGTCCATGAGTAACTAACATTTTGTCCTGCGTTGCCGGTAACATTGCTGGTTAAATTCAAAGTTTGCCCCTGACACAAAGGTCCATTGTTTGATGCTGTTACATCGAGTGAATTCAATACAACGACATTTACGTTATCAGTGGAGTTACATTGGCCTATGGTTGCTGTGACTGTGTAGGTGCCCGCGTTTGTACTGGTCGCATTGCTAATCGAAGGATTCAAATTCGTCGATGTAAATCCGTTAGGACCACTCCAAGAGTACACTGGTGTCTCACCATCGTTGCCCGAAACACTGGGGTTAAAGTTCAGATTATTGTCTCCTGGGCAAAGCGTAATATCATTTTGTACAATTGAAAAGTTCTCCAATACTTCTAGGGTGACCTCATCGGTGTTATCTGTATTGCAGCCACCCCCTACGGTTACAGTATATAAACCCTCATCATCGGTGTCCAAATTGTTGATGGTAACAGAAGAGGAAGTACTGGTGAAACCATTGGGCCCTGTCCAACTGTATGTGGGTGAAGTGGGCGGATTTGTCAGTGTCGCTGACAAAGAGAATGAACCTCCTTCACATCCAAAGTTTGTAGATGGTCCAATTTCAACCGTGCACTGTCCCCAAATATTCTGCGAGAAAAATGACGAAATAATATATAATGAAATAACAGATAATAAACTTAGGCAATTCTTTGGTGACAGCATGGTTCTTATAATAAAATACAAATTTACGAAGAGTGAAAATTTTATAGGTAATAAATAATTGTTTTGTTTTTTGAAACAAATTGGAGTTCGTTTCTAGCTACATTTGTTTTCCATTGTATATACCATGAAATCTCTCTGCCTTCTTTCTTTTTTGATGTTTTCGTCGCTTCTAGGTTTTGGACAATCACCCAATGCATCTTTTTCTACCTCGCTACCAGTTATCTCCGGTAATTTGAGTGTATGTGTAAATGACGTTGTCACGTTTAATAATACATCTACCAACACCGTCTCGTCATCCACTTACAATTGGAATTTTGGAGGTGGAGCATCACTGGCCAATTCCAATGTATATTCAAATATTGCTGTTACCTATACTCAAGTTGGAAATTTTGTCGCCTCACTTCAAGTCAATAATAACAATGGTCAACCCGTTTCAATATTCTCGTTAAATATTTCTGTTCAGCCCATACCTAATGGCGGGATGTCTCTGGCCAATCAAGGCAACGGGTTCAGTACCTCTACTTATAATGGTACAACAGTTTTTAAAAATTGTTCAGCATTGGATTCCACCATATTTTCTTTCAATGCAACATCTACATTGGGGTCCAGTCAGCTGATTTCATGGGGCGACGGAACAAGTTCAACTGTTGTCAATACCACCTCTTTGAACCATCAATATGGAATTGGTCAATTCAATTTGACCTACACCTTAACGGCCGCTAATGGCTGCTCTCAAACCTATTCTTACATCGTCTTTAATGGATCATCTCCTGTTGTAACCGTTTCAGGATCTGGTCAAAATACTTGTGTGCCTTTCCCATATCCAATTGATATCATCGCCAATGACGTCCCCATTAGTTATTATGTTAGCTACTCAGATCAGACCAATCCGTTATCTTTTACGACAAACAATGACACCACCATATCCCACGTTTTTAATACGAGCTCCTGTGGACAAGATTATTTCTTTTCGTCTTTCCTTCCACCCATTCCTAACGCTTATTCGGCTACCATTGTCGCCCAGAACTTATGTTCCAATAACGGTTTTCCAACAGTTATAACGATTGGCCCCATCACCATTTCTCAAGGAGTAGAGCCATTGATTGAAATGAGTCCCGATTCCCCCGTTTGTTTGAATGAATCGATTGTTTTTGACAATAGTTCCATCAGTGGTCTCAATATTACTGCAGATGGCTGCGATTCATCATACCAATTTTTTTGGAGGATGCAAGAGGCGGCTGGTTATTCCATGATGAATGGTCAATGAGGTAGCGACAACGGTTTTGCTTTTGGTACATTTGATCCATCAGAATGGACCAATGGTTCTGAAAGCATTGAATTGCAATTTCAAACCCCAGGTTTGTATCATCTTCAGTTATTTGTTGGCAGCCCTTGTGGTTTGGATTCAGTAGTCAAGGAATTCGAGATTAAACCTCTGTCATCTGTTGAAATCAATTTAGCCAACCAAACCATATGCAGTGGTAACACGATCCAAGAGGTAATCTTCACTTCTGTTGTACCGGATTACAATATTTATTGGGAGATAACTGATAGTCAGAATGTTTCTGGATGGCCTCAAAATCAAGGCATGGGATCAAGTCCTTTATCGATTGCTGATTGGGTTCTTGTCAATAATGGAAGTGAGACGGGATATGTGGACATTAGTGCTAGTGTTGGTTGCACTGTTGTTCCACCCTCAGTTCATCGAATTTTTGTTAATCCACAAGGTAATGTAATGGTGAACCCACCAACACAGAGTATTTGTAATAACTCCGAAACCGATATTCAAATTTCTTCCAACATCAATGATGCTGTATTCGTCTGGGAGGTTGATGATTCAGGTTCCAATATTGCAGGAGCATCAGACGGAACAGGCGCGGAGATAACTCAATTGTTGACGAATACAAGCAATGACTTTGATACCATTTACTACCACGTTGCTATTAGCAATTCAGCTTGTCCTGGACTGGAAGGTCAAGCCATGGTCATTGTTCAACCTGATCTGGTTATTCAAGATTTGACAGACTTGATTTTATGTCCAGAAATGCAAGTGGAGGAAATTATCTTTTCCTCCAATATTGATGGGGCGTCGTTTCATTGGGAAAATAGCAATGCAGCTGTTGGATTAAATCAAAACGGGAACGGAAATATTCCAGTTTGGGTGGCGGAAAATAATGGTGTTACCATAGAATCCGCTGAGGTCACGGTTTTTGGAAGTTTCAACAACTGTCCTGAAGTATCTGTTGATTTTTCAATTGATGTTTATCCCAACCCCACTTTCTCATATGAACTAAATCCTCCATCTGGTTTGGGGTGTATTTCTCCTGTATCTATTTTGGGAGCGACCAATATTTCCAACCCCAATTGGGCTTGGAATGGTCCGGTAATTTTGAGCGGCAATGATTCCAATGCCCCGCTCGTCAATGAAAGTGGAACCTATGAGGTAGTAATTGTTGACAATATTTCCAATTGTCAATCACAATTTGAAGTGGAGATTGAACCGTCAACTACTGTTCAATTGGATTTGCTTGTAAAGGAGGATATTTCATGCTGGGGCTTAAATGATGGTAACATAGAAGTCAACGCCGTTGGGGGTGTTGTCCAATTCCAATGGACACCATCAGTATCCAATTCAAACAGTGCGCACGATTTATCCGAGGGAAGTTATACGGTAGAAGCAATCAATGAGGATGGTTGTTTAGATCAATTGAGCATTGATATTTCTGAACCTAGTGCTCTTGAGATTTTCCTGGTAGACTCAGCCACCTCACAGTGCGGTGAACAAAATGGATCTTTGGTTGCAAATGCAACAGGTGGAGTACCGGGCTATTCATACCAATGGTCAAACGGAGTTTCATCGATGGAGAATTTATCCATTGATGAGGGTGTTTATTCATTGACGGTTACAGATAACAACAATTGTGAAGTTGAATCTGAGTTTACCATGACATGCGTTGAGTTTCCGGATATCGTTCCTTATCAATTTATCAGTCCCAACAATGATGGACAAAATGATTCTTGGATTCTACTCAACTTGGACGAATACGAACGGGCTGAGATCTTTATTTTCAATCGATGGGGGAGCTTGGTTTATCAAAGTGATAATTATCAAAATGATTGGAAGGGAACATGCAATACATGTTCAAATTCAGACGAGATATTGCCAAGTGCAACATATTATTATAAAGTAGTGACCAACAAAAAGTCGAAACCTGATTTTACAGGTTTCATAGAAATACAGCCATGAGAAAGCTATTGATATTGATTACCTTCATTGTTTTATCCCATGCTCAATGGGCCCAGCAGCGTATGAATTCATCTTTGTTTTCTGCTCAAGTGCCCATGACACAACCGGGTTGGATGGGTACAAGACAACAAACCGAGATTCTAGTTGGTGCCCGTAAACAATGGTTGGGCTGGAATGGAGCTCCCCAAACCCAATATTTAAGCATTAGCAGTAGTTTGTTCAATAACAAATTGGGTTTGGGTATCAATCTGTCTAAGGATAAATCTGGGGCAAGGAACACCAATGAGGGATCATTGGTGTTGAATTACATTACCCCGATTAATCATGATGGATGGTATTGGAGTTCAGGGATATCGGTTGGATACAATCGATATTCTTTTAACAGCTCAGATCTGAGAGTGGCGGATAATGTGGACAACAATTTAAATGATTATCGATCAAGCCCGGTTTTCTCATTAGGTTTTGGCACCTCTTTGAAAATGAAAAATTGGCAAGTGGGTTTATATAACAATCGTTTAAACAACTATTTGAATTCAGCGGTTGAGACAACGAATTACCAATTGATCAATCAATGGAGTATTTTCTCTTCGTACTCCTTTGAAATTAATTCGATTCTGCATCTTAATTCTGCGGTTCATTTGAGTGCGGTCAATGACGGTAGGTCCAACGCAGAGATGAATGGCATTCTGGTGTATCAAGATTTTATGGGAATAGGCCTTGCTTATCGTTACCAAAAAAGCATTGGAATCCCTGTTCAGCTCAGAGTTGCCGAGCAAATTCAATTGCTTTACGCCTATGACTTCCCCATTCAGCAAATGCTCAATAGTCAATCAGGAACACATGAAATTGCGATTAATGTTCAAATCAAATCAAAACTTAAGGCTGTTCTCAATCCAAGATTTTTTTAGTATGAAATATGTATTGTTTTTGATTGGATTATTCAGTATGCCACTCGTTGTTGATTCGCAAAATCTTCGAATCAATACCGCAAAACAGTTGGAGCAGAAGTTACAGTTTTCAAATGCTTTAAAAATTTGGAATGATCTCAGCTCTGATGTTAACAATGCACATGCCCTTTCGCAAGAAGATTGGAGAAGTGCATTTAAATGTGCTTATTTTACGGAACAATACCGTTTGGCGGTGAATTTCTCCAAGCATTTGAGCTTTAAGCAAATTCATCAAAATGGATTATCTGAGCTTTATTTGTCAACCATCATTAGAACGGGATTGCAGGATTCCATTTCACCTTATTTTTTGGATTCATTGGCTCATTATAAGGGTGATTTAAAATGGAAAATGATTCAAGAAGAGAGATTTCAGTTTGCTAAATCTCGTCCCAGTAGCAGTCGACTTTATGAGGTGTCGCTATTGAGGGAAAGTGTCAACCATGAGGAGTTTGGATTGTTCCCATTATCAAATGGGGAGTTTTATTTCATTAGTGATCAATATGATGATTTTATAACGCACAGAAAGGATGGACGATCTGGAAACAATTACTACAGCATTGTTAAAGCCACTTCAAAAGATTTGAGTGATGCCAAGCGGTGGACAGAAATTCCTTTCAATCATTTTCATGCAGGCCCTGTCTCACTGACACCAAGTGGATCTAAAATTTTTGTTACAGTCAATGATGATGAAAAGAACACAGGCGATAAACTAAAAGTTCATACTTTGGATTTACTTGCCTTTTATAAAACAGAATCTGGTTGGAAATCAATTGAATTGCCTTTTAATTCCAGTTCCTATTCAACGGGGCACGGTGTAATTGATACTTTGGGTAATCTTATTTTCACTTCTGATATGCCAGGAGGATATGGAGGAGCGGATCTTTATATGGCTAAATATAGCAATGGAAATTGGATAGATCCTGTGAACTTGGGTCCATCTATTAATACACCAGGTAATGAATTGTTTCCATTCATTAGCGCAAAAGGTATTTTATATTTCTCCTCCGATGGTTGGCAAGGTCTTGGGGGACTGGATATTTACTCCTGGAACAATGGTGATTTGACACCAAACAACTTATTGGCACCCATTAATTCAAACTCCGATGATTTTTCAATTTGGTTGGATGAAGATTCGGGCAGTGGTTACTTTTCTTCCAATCGGATCAATTCCAAAGATCAGTTGTATGAGTTCAAATTTGACCCCTTTAAAGTCAAGTTTAGGATTCATGCCCAATTGTGTGACAATGTTCCAGTAGCTAATGATTCAATTTTCATCAAAGACTTGAATAATGGATTCATTCATTCATTGGTGACCAATTCTATGGGATATTGTTTTTTTAATGGTGCAGAAAATGGCGCATATGAATTTTCAATGAAGGCCAAATCTAATGTTTCCGGCGCGTCTAGATCTTTTTTCGTCAGTGAGCCGGGTGAATTTAACATTGAGTTGCAACCTTTATTGGATGATCAAATTGTTCATTTTAAAGTGGTCAATAACAAAGGAATGCCTATTCAAGGGGCAATGGTGGAGGTTTTTAGAAAGGTGACAAAAAAGAATAAAAAGAAATTTTTAACGGATAAGCAGGGGCATTTGATGTTGAGCCGTTCAGATATTTCTGGGGTTGATTCTATCAAAGTAAGTTTCTTCAATCATAGTGATTTTACTTGGCGAGACATTTCAGAAAAGTTTTGCGTAGATACGGTGAAGATAGATGTGGTTTTAATTAAAAATCAAGAGCGTGATTTAATCAATCTAGATCTAATCTTATATGACTATGATAAGTTTAATCTTCGTCAAATAAGTAAAGTGGAGTTAGACAAATTGGTGGGATATATGAAAAAGCATCCTGGTATGAAAGTGGAGTTATCCTCTCATACAGATTCTAGAGGAACTGCAGAATACAATGAGCGATTATCACAAAATCGTTCCAATAGTTGTGTCAATTATATCATTAGCAAGGGAATTAGTTCAGAGTTGATTATCGCCAAAGGATATGGAGAATATCGTCTGAAAAATCGCTGCGCTGATGGGGTGGATTGCTCGGAAGTAGAACACCAACAAAACCGAAGAACGGAGCTTCATATTTTGCTGAACGAAGTGGAAGATTAACATTCAGTGCTCATTTTGGTATTCATTAATTGTCATTTCTGACAACATTTTTTCTTTAATACAATAAAGACGGAATGTTTGCGTATCTCATATTAGTAATGACACATATGTTGAATGCAAAAAAATAAGCCCATGAAAAATAATCTTCTTTTCCTTGTTTTGATTTTCTTTTTCTTTAGCTGCATCCAACAAAAGGGATTCAATTACGCTGCTCATCACAAAATGAACAAAAGACTTTCACTGGTGCATCATGCAAGACATGGCGGAAAGGATTTGTTGGAAAGCCATTGTCGATTATACAGGAATGGGACTTCATTTTATCGTTTTCGAAATTTATTGAAAAGGAAAAATCATGGCCCAGTAAAACCACAGCCTTGCTTTGTTCAGTAACCCCATACCCCGGATAGTAGTGGAAAGCCTTTTTGCAAAGCAAAAAGCTTGAAACGGATAGCCGGATAAGGTCCAATAAGAAAATTGGTTGATAATGTTGTCTTGAAGAACAAAGGCGTCGATTGAAATTGTTTTTCATCTTTAACTTCTCGCGAAGTCCATCAGATCTTGGTAGTCATGGAGATCTGCTTTCTTCAAAGCGGCCAAATATTTTGTTCTAGCGGTATCATGCTCGGATAATGGTGAGTGGCCCCAGGTGAAGTGGGGTAGGCCAAATATTTTTTCTATGATAAGATCAGCCATAACTCGGCTATGTCGTCCATTGCCATTGGGAAAACAGTGAATACATACCAAGCGATGCTTGAATCGAATGGCTATTTCATCCGGCGAAAAGATGGCGTTGGAGATCCAATATTGGGTGTTATCCAATAGGCGTTTCAGTTCAGTGCTGATCAAATAGTGCGGGACTCCTAAATTCTTTTCACTTGTTCTAAACTTACCTGCCCATTTCCAAACTTCTCCATACATTTTAGCGTGCAGTTTTTTTATAAAGGATTCGGTTAGCAATTTTTGTGCAGTGAGCCGCTGCGAAAACAGCCAGACCATCGCATACTCAATGTTGTGTTGTTCAAATTCATTGAGTTCGCCTTGTGTGGTGATGGTGAGAATTTTGAGGCCTTCGCTTTCTTCTTCATTGATGGGGGTTTGTCCAGAGGTATATGTCTGTTTTAATCCCATAATGCTTTGGGCAATTGGTGCATGATTTCTTTTGTGCGCTCTTCAATGGCCTTGTTCAATCTTTGATAAGATACCGCTTGGTCTTCGAGATTCATATTGTGGGATGTGCGCATGACGATGTCGGTAGCCATTTTTCGGGCCTTTTCTTCCACCAAATGAACCACGCTTCCTCCTTTTGGAACAAATCCATACACCAGCTCCATGTCCAATGCTTTGGCGACATCATTCAAGGCTGATAATGTTATTGACCCGGTGCTTTCTCTTTTCTCTAAATGTTGGACGCTTTGCTTGCTTACCCCTAATTTTCTGCCCAATTGCTCCATGGACATACCCAGGGATGTGCGAATTGTTTTCACCCAGCCCATAGCCGGTCGAATAGATAGTTTGGCAGCTTCGAAAGGAGACAACTTTTGATCCAGCTGAGCAAGGTATAATTTTTTGTTTTTCACGATTTGGTGATTCGATTATTCCATAAAAGTAATGCTAAAGTTTTACTAAATAAAGATTTAAGTAAAATTATAGTGTTACATT
>CAZNVU010000071.1:0-13028 GCA_964576575.1 uncultured Chryseobacterium sp. | reverse complement strand
AACATCAAACTGATGAATGTAATTTTGGAATGTAGGGAAAACATTGATGTGGTCCCAAGCAATTCCGCTTATCAAAGCGATATGAGGTTTGTACAAATGAAACTTTGGTCTTAGATCTATGGGTGAGGACAAGTATTCATCCCCTTCAAGAATCACATACTCTGCATCTTCCGTCAATTTAACCATACAGTCAAATCCTGCCAGTTGCGCCCCCACCATAAAATCACAGGCCATCCCGTTCAGTTTGAAAACGTGCAATAGCATAGAAGTGATGGTTGTTTTACCATGGCTTCCTCCAATTACAATTCTCTTCTTATTTTTCGTCTGCTCAAAAATGTACTCTGGATAGGAATATATTTTCAATCCCAATTCTTGAGCTTTTACAAGTTCCGGATTATCCGCTCTTGCATGCATACCCACAATGACGGCATCCAAATCACCATGAATCTTTTTAGCATCCCAACCCAAAGACTCCGGCAAAAGTTCTTTTTTGGCTAAACGCGATTTACTCGGTTCAAAAATCTCATCGTCACTTCCTGTAACCAAATAACCTTTGTCCCAAAGGGCAATGGCCAAATTATGCATGGCGCTACCACCAATAGCTATCAAATGAACCTTCATGCATCGAAACTATTATCTAACTTGAGGCAAGAAGCAATAAATAAAAAAAATTATTAAAAGACCAAGGTGGAATTAATTGTTGGCACCACTGATTCCCGGAATGATAATTCCTTCGTTACCACCTTTGAACAATGTATCACCCACTTCGCTAACCCTAAAACGCTCACCATTGGCATACTTGGCATGGTGAACTGGATTCAACTTTTTAACTCCAAGTGGATAGGATTGACTCCCAACGGTGAGATTAACCTCCAAAAAATACTTTAAATTGGAATTTGCCAATTGATTCAGGCTTCCTAATACTAAAACACCCTCCCCAATATTGGCATTAAAAGTACCAATCGACGAGGTCAAAACACTATGATTCTCCTCAAATACTATCGGACCAACTTCGCTATTGGATCTAATTTTAAAATTAATGGATACATTCTGCGAAACGAAAACATACCCATCAGCAATTTTAGCTACAGCTTGAAACGGAATAGATTTCGGCGCTTGTGCTATTGCCAGTAAAGAACAAAGACAGATTAAAGCTGAAAGTATCGTTGGTTTCATAAAACAAATTTACGTCAAATAAAACAAAAAAGGGGATCACTCCCCTTTTTTATTATTAAGCTTTAACTAACGCTATCTGACAACGATTTGTTTGCTCCAACTTTTAGCATTGGATACAACGTTGAAGTGATAAACTCCGCTTGACAAGCCATCCAATGAAATGGTTTGCAATCCTTGACCTACATTGAATTCCCTAACCATCTGACCTGTTTGATTATAAACAAACACGCTAGCATTTTGGACACCTTTTGGTAATGAAATCCACAAATGATCTTCAGCTGGATTGGGATAAAAATTGCCAACCTGTCCTTCCTTATTCACCACAGAAGCTGGCTCACTACCCCATAAATTCATAAACTCTTGGAGATACAAGTTGGCAACACGTGCATCATGGACAATTACCGTATTCTCATCATTGGTGGTCTGTGCTCCGGAGCTCCAATTGTGACTACCCGTTAGAACCAAAGGATCAGAATCCAAATTGCTGTGGTCCACAATCAAATACTTGTGGTGCAAATCATAGGTGACTCCTTCATGAGATCTAACATCTTGACCAGCTGTTTGTAAATAACCAAACTCAGATGCAGGATCAGATGTTTGTTCTATAATACCACGCACCAAAACCAAGAACAAATCATCCTCAGCAATTATAGCATCGGCAATATCTTGCCTTGTAAAAGCAAGAACAGCATAGTCCAAATTGGCATCTGTAGTTTGCATAGATCGAATGATGGCACCATTGGCATTATCTGTTGGTGAAAAATAGCTCTCCACTCTTACGTTATCTGGCCCGAGCACGTATTCGGTAGGAGTATTGCTCGACTTGCTTGCACCAAAAACTCCATTCGGTACTCCGGGATTGGGTCCACTTCCGCCCCACATTTCTTCAAACTCAAGTCTATAGCCGCGGGCCATGCTCTGATCTTGAAAAATGATAATGTTATTGTAATCGTTATACAGGTTATTATCTGTCCAGTTCATTGAACCAGTCCAAACCCAAGCATTATCAACATCATCTGGATCGATAACGATAAACTTATTGTGCATCAAACCTGTTCCTGTCGTGTTTATGCGTTCGATTACAGGAATCGCAGGGTTCAACAAACTCAATCCCATCATTGCAGTGCCACCATCCGCTACTATCCTTACTTGAACGCCTGCTTCATGTCTTGCATTTATAGCATTAGCGATAACCGCATCATCAGTGAAATTATAAATAGAAATATCCACAGATTGCTGGGCTCTGCTGATGTAGGCAGCAATGCTATCATTGGAACCAGCACCAATGGTCAGTGCATTTTCACCTGATGCGTAGGTAGTGTCAACCTGCCTATTGAAATAAACCCTAATTTGACCAGAACTCAGGCTCTTTGTAGCATATGGACGCACTGTTGAAGTTGAACTACCATCTGCATTGGTTGAAGTGACTGAGCAATAATAAATTGTACCAGGCTCCAAACCACTAATGGTTACAGTATGATCGGTAACATTATCATTTACAAGAACTGTTTCACCTAAGGCAGGTGTTAAACCATAATTCACTTGACTATTTCCAGGGTTATTTGTTGCCCAAGTCAAATCAAATGAAGTGGTATTGATATTCTCTTGAACAACCTGTCCCAAAATGGCTACACCAGGGGGTAGAATGAAATCATTCTCATCACGAGGAAGGATTTGATAGCCTGCATCAAAAGGAGCTGCTGGGTCATACTGAGAAGCGATACCTACCAAAGTTACGGCACTTGATGGCAAATTCACACCTACCAATACGCTTCCCGCTCTGATGTATATTGCGCCTTGCTCACCATTGGAGGTGAAATTGTAAGTTGAATTGCCTGAAATCGGCGTACCAGCCAAATCAAATACAACATTTTCCACCGTCACTAATTCACCTTCTAATGACTCACCCAATTGGGCAGGGGTAATTAATTCAGGAGTTGGCAAAGTTTGATTTGTTGCATTAACCGTAACGGCTGTTAATACTGGTCCTAATTCTAACAGACCACCAAACTCAGAAATTGTACCTGAAACGGTTACCAAATCTCCGCGATTGGGGGCTGCAAAATTGGTCCAAGCAGTTCCTGGATAGATGGCCAATCCGCCTCCAAAATCTTGGATGTACCTCACAGAGCTTCCCATTTCAATACCATTTGTTATAATTCCTGTAACGGTAACTGTAGCTCCTACGCCAGCTTGTTCAGCCAATACAACAGTACTTTGACCTGAATCCTCGCCAATACAAACACAACTCGCATCATACACATCGTTTATTGTTCCAGCATTGTTATCGTCACAAGGATCGCCCGGAAGCGCACAAGACCCATCATCTAGAACAGCTGCAGCATTGAAATTACATGCTGCTGCATCCATGCAGCCTGATATTTCACCTATGCATTGACAATTTGCATCATAAGCATCACCTGCTGTACCAGCGTCACCATCATCACAAGCATCACCAACAGCAGCGCAAGACCCATCATCAATGGTCGCATCTGCATTGAAGTTACATGAATTGGCATCCATACAACCTGCAACCTCACCAGAGTTGGAAGCGCCCGGAGTTGGCGCTTGCGCCACAAACACTCCCTGGTTGAATGGGGATCCTCCATCTGGAATTCTTGAAGCCGATGCAGTTGCACTTGGGCTCTCATTTACCTGAACTTGACCTGGTACAAAAATCCCTAACAAACCAACATCATCCGCATCGTCGGTTCCGTATACCACAGCATCCACGGCACCTGTCAGTGTGGGTGAAGTGCCATTCGGCCAAGCTGCCGCTGTACCTTGATAAATGGCAATTGCGTCCGGACCATTTTGAAATGCTCCACTGCCTCCGGGTTCAACAACTTGATTCACATTCGGAACCAACGGGTTTCCGATTACAAAGTATCCTGATGCAGGAATAGAACCCGTTAGATCTATTGCAGAATATGAAGCCTCCGTGGCATTATTCCCATTGAACAAGACCATCACATAACCCGACAAAGAAAAACCAGGAGTGCCTTTTAGCTCAACAAACTCTTGCGTGTCAGTACCTGTTTGATCTACATCTACTTCATTGATCACAAATTGTGATTGCGCTGTCCAAGCAAAAAGAGACAGCAAAAAAACACTTATTTTTTTCATTGATTTATATTTCATTTAATTGATTAAAAAGTGGCCGTTAAAGATACATTAAACCATCGACCTTGACCAAAGAAAACTCCTGCCGATGCGGCGTCAAAATCGTTTGACCTATTTGAATAAAGCGCAAAAGCACTATTATTGGTGGCATCAGTAATAAACTTAGTGTTCAGTAAGTTATATACGCTGCATCGCAAATCCCATCTCCTATTGGCTTCTGCTAAAAAAGTATACCCGGAATGCAATTCAAATGTCCCATAGCCAGGAATCATCCATGAATCTCTTCCTGCATTTGCGCCATTCAGCGTAAATGGGTTGAACTCTGCAAAATAACGTTCAAATCGGGTATATCGGGTTTTGATGTAAGCACCGTTCTTCCACTCATAGCGGAGCATCGCGCCGAACTGAGTTTGTGCAGCATCACTTACATGAACTCCATTGGCATCGTAAACAAAGGTGTAAGGACCAGAATTGGGATCCTCAGGATCTCTCAGCATTACATTACCGTTGTCATCTCTGACATATATAGTATCACCTGAGGTCCAAATCCAATCTGCAAACGACGCTAATAGCTCAATTGTCAATCTATCGGTCAACTTCAAAGCTGCATCCCATTCTATACCTGAGTGTTTGGCATTCATACCTCGTACATTAACGCTAATATTGGTTGAAGGATCAAGAGGATTAGGTACTGATAAACCAAAGGGATATGGTCTATTTTCCCATGTTGTATGATAAGCATTGACGTTCAAAGCCAACTTTGAATACTTCCAATTGAAACCAACCTCATTGCTCATGATTATCTCATTGTGGATATTAGCAAAACGTTGGTTACCATTGGTATACACCTGATTGAATTGAGGAGCCTTATTCAAATAACCGGCATTGAAGAACGCTGAAAAATGCTCATCAAATGTCGCCTTGAAACCATACTTCACCGTAAAAGTATTTCTATACAACCAGCCTGTGCTTTGGTATTCGGCCCCAGGCATTCCGGACACTACCTGCTGACCATTCACTAATGTGGTATCAGAAACCAAGGATACAAATTTGTCTTCATCAGTGGGCTGATTGAATCCGACCTCCACATCCACTCCATTTGCGCTATATACCTTGGGCAAGAAATAATCGATACGATTGTATCCGGTTAGTGCCGCTGAAGCGCTGATAAAGGATGTAATTTTCCTGTCTTCGTACTCCATCTGACCAAACAAACCACCCCAACGTACCAAAGCATCATTGTTGTAATCAATGATATCCCCTTCTCTCTTGACCAAACTTGGATCATTTTTATTGTAAGAATTACTAGTAACAATGTAATCGGCGCCCATCAAGTCAATGATTTTGCGGTAATGAGAACCACGGTATGACCGCAAATCCACTCCACCTGACAATGTGAAATTCTCATTTACCTGATTGCTGTAGGTAGACAAAACACCTGTCCATTGGTGCTCGTTCATGCTGGCCTTAATAAAATTAGAAGTTGCATAGCGCTCCGTTGTGCTAACCAACGGGTTGATGTTGTAATCTGGTCCTACAAACAATGGTATAGTTCCTCCTGTATTTGAATCATAGAAACTTTGAACATTCACTGTTCCATCTGGTAAGTAATCATCCACTCCCAAGTTTTCGTGCCAACGCTTGCCACCTCCGCGACCAATTGACATATAAGCTACTGTAGAAAGAAATGAGTGTTCATTGATGTTCCAAACATCTTTCAATGAAAATTGCGGTTTAAAATAGAAATTCTCTCTTGCATTTACCATCTCTCGGGATTGCAATTCGGTTCTCTGACCATTGACCAAAGTATATCTCTGTAGATAACCCACATCAGGATTGTAATTGATTCCTCCATCAAAAATCTGGGCATCTGGATTGGCACTATTTAGAAAAAAAGTTGTCGGAGCACCCAATCTCTCCGCTGTCTCACGGTCATACATGGCAATGGCGTCTTGTCTTGACCTTTGACCATGTCTTTGGGGAGCTCCAAGTGTATAGAAACTCAAAAGATGCCTTTTGATCTTCTTCTCCACCTTAAAAAAACCAAATACCCCTTGCGTAGGGGTTCCTTCAACCCATCCTGAACCATCCTTTACAGATGCCGCAAATGAAAAGGCCCATCCATTTTTCAATTTGCCTGTATTCATTCCAAAAGAAGTTCTGCTAAATGCATCAACAGCAAACTCTTGCTTTACTTGCATTCTTCTCTTCTGATCAATGCCTCTGGTAATGATATTCATGGTGCCCCCAACAGCAGGAATAACCAATTTTGAAGCACCTAATCCTCTTTGGATTTGCGCTGTTTGCGTGACCAAATCCAAACCAAACCAATTGCTCCAATAAACAGTCCCATTCTCCATATCGTTTACTGGAACACCATCCAACATTACAGCCACATTGGGACCTGAAAACCCCCTAATGGTTACCCGAGCATCTCCGTCTCCACCACCTGCGCGTGTAGCATAAGCTCCAGGAGTAGTATTGGCCAATGTTGCCATCTCTCTTCCTCCCAACTCTTCGTCAATTCGCTTCATGTCAATATTGGAATATGCAACAGGCACCTTTCTGCCCACTGCTAAATCCGTTACAATCAGGAGTTCTTTTTGATTGATCAAAACCAATTCAACATCCCTGTATACTGGACTGCTTCCGATATTCACTTCTAAAATTTGCTCTTCATAGCCAACCGCAGAAAAATAGATCTTCTGGAGTCCTTTTGGAAGTTGAGCGGCAAACTTACCATTGACATCAGCTACAACACCCTTGTCTTTTTTCTCGCCCCAAACCAATACAGCCGATGGTATGGTTTCTCCCGAAAGGACATCTGTTACCACTCCCGAGAAATTGATTTGTGCCTGACCTATAGAGGCAATCACTAACAAAAAAAGAATAATTAAGTTCTTCATAATTCGTGGAAAAAAAAGGGGCTTGCGCCCCTCTTGAATGTAAAACGACAATAAAATTATTTTATCAACTTCTTCCTCTCTATTCTTCCATTTTGGTAGATGACCTCTATCCAATACATACCAGAGTTCAAAAATTGAACATCAACATTTAGCATAATATCATTGACAGCCATCTTTTTGGTAACCAGTTGACCATTCAAAGTGTAAATATTCAACTGCTCAATTCCTTGCTTTGCAACAACGCTAACATTTCCATCTTTAACTGGATTTGGATAAATGTTAAAACCATCCATATCAAATGGTCTCTTCACACCTACAGTTCCGCAATTACAATCGTGAACTCCTAAAAAGTCAAAAGTGTTAGCTGGCAAAGTATCGTATTGAGCAAAAACATCAAAAGAGGTTGGATTTGTAGAAATCCCAGAGGTAACATCGGCCTTTCTAATCATCGTGTGATCTTTTGAGGCGTAGGTAGGATTTCCTTGACTATCCAAAGTTCCCAATGGACTCCATCCACCAAAACCGGTTCCTTCACCAATGCGGCCAAACAAATCAACCAAAGTTTGACCTCCGTTTTTCACAATGGCCAAAGCATCATTGCCGTTGAAGTACATCGCCCAAACTCCATTATCATAAGAAGGGGAAACAAAAACATCTCCTGCATCCTGAAGCTCATCCCAAACTGGAGCTTCTAATCCCGTACCCAAAGAATCTCTTTTATCAAGAACCACTACCAAAACATCATATGGTGCAATGGTTAAACCATCAAAAGGAGTAATCTGACCGTAGGTAGTTGAACCATTGTCAAATCTAACAATACCGTATCCATCTAAAGAGACAGTGTTGGCTGTTGGGTTATAAATCTCAACCGCTTTGTTGTTACTCCATCCCTCAACAATTTCTGACATGAATACTTCAGAACATTGGGCACTCGCGCTTATAGCAGCGGTGATGGAAAAAATAGACAATAAAAGTTTTTTCATATTTTTTTGGTTAGCGAGCAAATGTACGATTAAAATTGATTCTGTCCATACATCGGTCAGTTTAAAATATGTAAACAAACGAAAGCAAAATAAATATCATTGAAAATTATTTTTCCTGCCAATAACCTCTTTAAAATAGGCAGTAAATATCTGAGCTCCTTTATCGTTCAGATGTTGGCTGTCAAAAAAACAACTGTCCGAAAGTTTATAACCCCTAAAATCAAGCAATAAAAACTCAGGGCGTTCTTCAAAAAAAGCTTTGTACGACACTTCAAAGTTCTCAGGAGCCGAGCAGTGGTATGGACATCGAATAAATCTCAATTCAATTTGAGCATCGGCACAAATTTCATCAATGCGATATAAGGCTTCTATGTTGTCTTCATCTGGATTCAAAGGTTCCTGCTGAATTTTAGGAACCTCCAAAGAATCGCATGATGACAACAAATGATTACCAACTTGACGCTGATATCCGCCCCAATTTAGGAAACCAAAGAAAGATTGATCATCCTCGAGGAAAATTCCTGTAATCGTCTTCTTTAGACCAATAAAAAAACTTTCAACATAACGCAAATGATGAATCTTGAAAGCCTCCCAATGATAATTCAATTCCAAAAATGGAAACAATGATGCTACGTGCCTTTGAACGCTTTCAGCGGACCAAATCCATTGATTCATTCTTGACTCCAATTGATTCTCACTAAGTTCGACACACACTGTCTTAATTTGCGGATTCCATTTCAATAGCCATTTCAATTTTTCCTTTGTATAAAACAATGGTTCTGCTGATCTAGAAAAATTTTTTAATCCAAAAATTGGATCGTCAATAATGGCGCATTCTGGATGACTATTTCCCAACACAAGGACTGTGGTCTCTTGTGGCAGTTTTAATGCGTAATTCCTTTGAACATAGGCCACCAAGAAAAACGACATTGATGCACAAATCACCAATAAAACAATTCCCCCCAAAACAAGATTTCCAATCAGTTTTCTCATGGATAATACTATTGTAAAATGATCTATGACATTCTACTCTCCTCTTTAGAATCAAGGAGGTGCCTACTACATCATAGTGAACAAATAAAACCACAAAATGTCAAAATTGCAAAATATCTTCGTCCCATGGCAAAAACAAAAACAGCTTATTTCTGCAGAAATTGCGGACACCAATCTCCACAATGGTCAGGAAAGTGTCCAAGTTGTTCAGAGTGGAACACTTTTGAAGAAGAAGTTATACAACGCGGGAGTAATGAGACAAAATCCAATGCGGGGATGGTTAGAATCAATCAACCCGCGCGGACCGTTAAGGAATTGGAGAGCCAAAACTATCCCCGTTATGCTATTATTGATCAAGAACTAAATCGTGTTTTAGGAAATGGACTGGTTCCAGGCAGTTTGATACTATTCGGTGGTGAACCTGGGATTGGAAAATCAACCCTACTGCTTCAATTGGCTCTGCAACAAAACAATATGACCGTTTTGTACGTATCTGGAGAAGAAAGTGAAGAACAGATCAAGATGAGGGTTGATCGCGTTGGACTTCAGAATGATTTATGTTGGCTGGTGATGGAGACCGACATAGAACAAATAGAGGCACATATCGCCCAGGTTAAACCCCAATTGGTCATCATCGACTCCATTCAAACTTTACAAAGCAAGCTGATTGACAGCGCGCCAGGGAGCGTTTCTCAAATCAGAGAGAACGCCACACGACTTTTGAAAGTTGCCAAAGAAAACAACATTGCCATTTTCATGATTGGCCATATTACCAAGGATGGATCGATTGCAGGCCCAAAACTTTTGGAACACATGGTAGATACTGTATTGCTTTTTGAAGGTGATAAACAGCACGTTTATAGGTTGCTGAGGACCACCAAAAATCGATTTGGCTCCACCAATGAATTGGGGATTTACGAGATGCAAGGAAGCGGACTGAGGGAAGTTTCCAATCCCAGTGAATTACTTATTCAACAGCATCAAAATGGACTTTCCGGTTCTGCCATTTCAGCAGCACTCGAGGGAATGCGCCCGATGCTCATTGAAATTCAAGCGCTTGCTAGCACCGCAGTATATGGCACTCCTCAAAGAAGCACAACTGGATTTGATTTAAGAAGATTGAACATGCTTTTGGCGGTTTTGGAAAAACGATGTGGGTTTAGACTCGGAATGAAAGATGTTTTCTTGAACATCGCAGGTGGAATCCGAATGGAAGATCCAGGAATGGACTTGGCTGTGGTATCAGCCATCATCAGCAGCAACGAGGACATAGCCCTTCCAGAATTAACTTGTTTTGCTGGAGAGGTAGGACTGAATGGAGAGATCAGGCCTGTTGCAAGAATAGATCAGCGAATTGGTGAAGCAAAAAAATTGGGCTTTAAAAAAATAGTCATCCCAAAACACAACAAAGAAAGTTCATGCTCAGGCATTGAAGTGATTGCCGTTGGAAGAGTAGATGAGTTGATTTCTGTTCTGTTTGGATAAATCAATAGCAATAGATTGCTCCACCTGTTGAACTACAATCCGCCCCAGTTACACTTTTCAAAGCGTTGTAATTGTTCTCCCATCGCAAGACACCCAACAATGCAAAAATCAAGGCCTCTTTTCCGTGAACCAAATTGTGTTCTGGTATCACCAAATCCATGTCCGTCAAATGCGCTTTTACCCGTTCAATAAAATAGTCATTCAAAACACCACCACCGGTCAATAAAGATTGTCCAACCCATCCATTCAAAGTTCTAGCCAACTGAATGGCTGCATGCTCGGTGACGGTGCATAGGGCATCATTGGGGGAAAGTTGAAATTGCTCAATTACTGGAAAAACATGTGATCTCACCCACTCCACTCCCAACGATTTGGGGGGCGGTTGTTGGTAATAATCCAACGCATTCAGTGTATTTAGACACGCTTGATGAATTTGAGCTGATCTTGCCCAATTTCCGCTCGCGTCATATGGAGCGCCCAACCGACGGGCAAATTCATTCAATACTACGTTCAACGGGCACACGTCAAAAGCAAATCGCTCTTTGTTTAGCGCATATGAAATATTGACAAAGCCACCTAGGTTGATACAAAAATCATACTCTCCAAAAAACAACTCGTCGCCAAGAGGAACCAATGGAGCACCTTGTCCTCCCCATGCCACATCCGTTGTCCTAAAATCACAAACAACAGGTAGTTTGGTTTTAACGGCAATATTGGCTCCCAATCCCATTTGAAAAGTAAAACCATTATTGGGTTGGTGAAAAACGGTATGGCCATGAGAGGATACAAAGTCTACCCGAATTTCTGGGTGTCGTTTCAAAAAAGCACTAGCCCTCTCACCAAAAACATTTCCCCAATGGGCATGTGCTTGCATGAGCTGAACAGCTGTTAGATTGGTTATATCTTTTAAAGCTGCTATTTCCGCCGCACTGTAAGAAGATGTTTCAAAGCTGAGAATCTCATATTTCCATTTCTGATCAAAAAAGACCCGACACAATATCATATCCAGACCGTCACAGCTGGTTCCGCTCATCAATCCCAAAACCACATAGTCTCTTTTGTTCATGGCACAATGTTATTTCACAAACGGCAAAATGACAAAGTTTTTTGTCAAAGGCAATTATGGCTTTTCTTTGCACAAATCAATTTTATCGAACAATGCATTTCGAATTATCAGAAGAACACAAAGCAGTTCAGATAGCTGCACGTGAATTTGCACAAAACGTTTTGAAACCAGGCGTTATTGAGCGCGATGAACACCAAAAGTTTCCCGTTGAAGAGATCAAGCAGTTGGCTGAATTGGGATTCATGGGAATGATGGTCAGCCCCGAGTATGGCGGTTCCGGAATGGATACTCTGAGTTACGTATTGGCGATGGAAGAAATTTCGAAAATCGATGCATCAACTTCTGTTTGTATGTCCGTCAACAATAGTCTTGTTACATGGGGATTGGAGGCTTTTGGAAATGAAGAACAAAAACAAAAATTTTTAACTCCATTGGCCAATGGGGAAAAGATTGGAGCTTTCTGTTTATCTGAACCAGAAGCAGGTTCTGACGCTACATCTCAACGCACCACTGCTATTGACATGGGTGACCATTACCTATTGAATGGAACCAAAAACTGGATTACCAACGGAAGCAGCGCATCTACCTATTTGGTGATCGCACAAACTGACACAGAAAAAGGACACAAAGGAATCAATTGCCTTATTGTTGAAAGAGGTATGGAAGGATTCATCGTGGGTGCCAAAGAAAACAAAATGGGTATTCGCGCTAGCGACACACACACGCTTCTCTTCAACGATGTAAAAGTACCCAAGGCCAACCGCATTGGTGAAGACGGATTTGGATTCAAGTTCGCAATGAAGACATTGAGTGGCGGCCGAATCGGAATTGCTGCGCAGGCATTGGGAATTGCTGCTGGAGCTTATGAATTGGCTTTGGCCTATTCAAAGGAAAGAAAAGCGTTTGGAAAAGAGATTTCTAAACACCAAGCCATTGCTTTCAAGTTGGCTGATATGGCTACAGAGATTGAGGCAGCTCGTATGTTGGTTTATAAAGCTGCGTGGTTAAAGGACAATGGTCAAAACTATGACCAGGCCAGTGCGATGGCTAAGTTGTATGCTTCAACGGTAGCCATGAAGCACACTGTCGAAGCTGTTCAAATTCACGGCGGTTATGGTTTTGTAAAAGAATACCATGTTGAGCGATTGATGCGTGATGCTAAAATCACTCAAATTTATGAGGGAACCAGCGAGGTTCAGAAAATTGTAATATCAAGAAATGTGTTGTCCTAAAAAACAACACAATTTACTTCTGAATCACAAAAGTTGCAACTCCTTTTGAAGATTTAAAAAGATA
>CAZNVU010000070.1:0-13120 GCA_964576575.1 uncultured Chryseobacterium sp. | reverse complement strand
CAGGCTTTGCCTCCTTTTTGACTGGAGCTTTTGAAACTGGCTTGACTTCTTTCTTAACAGGTGCTTTTGCAGCAACCTTCTTCGAAACTACTGTTTTAGCGACAGCTTTCTTTGTAGGAGTTGGCTTACTTACAGCTTTTTTTGTCGCGACTGGTTTGGACACTACAGCCTTTTTTACTACCGCTTTCTTGGCGGGTACTTTTGTTGTTTTTGCAGGCATTGCTTTCTTCACATTTTTTTTCTCCGGTGCCTTTGCTTTAGCAGCTGCAACAGGCTTGGCCTTTTTTGCAACTACAGATTTGCCTTTACTCACCGGCTTTGCTTTCACTTCAATCTTTTTCTTTACCGGCGGAGTCTTCTTAACCTCTTTCTTGACTGCCTTTTTAACCACAGGTTTCGCAACCTTAGTGGCTTTCTGGGCAGGCTTCGAGGATTTGATGATCTTTTTCGCCATTTCAGAAATAATAATTAACGGGATTGGTTACAATCTCCGTTTTGTGGATGGCAAAAGTAGTAAATTTTTCTGTAAACCAATCATTTAGTAGGTCAATAACACAAGATTCCGTTTCAAAATGCCCAATGTCACAAATCATGATTCTATCGTTGTGATCAAAAAATCGGTGATACTTGAAATCTGAACTGATAAAGATATCCGCCCCTTGTCCTATGGCATCTTCCAATAAAAAGTCTCCACTCCCTCCGCACCAGGCCACTTTCTGAATGACATCTTTGGTAACATTTGTATGCTTTATTAAAGCACATCTCATCCTTTCTTTCAAATACCCCAAAAAATCAGTCGCTGCCATTGGACTTTCCAATTGACCAATCATCCCTGATCCAATCTCCTGGTGAGCATTCTCCAACATCACCCATTCATGCGCAACCTCTTCATAGGGGTGAGTCTGAATCATTGCGCTGTGCACCCTGCTCCTTTGGTGCAACGGCACCAAAACATCCAACCTCACCTCCTCTTGAATTTTACGTTCTCCAATGACTCCATCAAAGGGACTGGATCCAGGCAATGGTCTATAACTGCCCTCTCCTCTGGTTAAAAAATTGCACTGATCATAGTTTCCAATCTTTCCCGCTCCGGCATCAAACAAAGCTTTCTCGAGTAACGAGACATGATCAACCGGTGCATAAACTGTCAATTTTAACAACTGTTCCTTCTTGGGTCGAAGAATTTTCATATCATTCATTCCCAATTTTTGACCAATGATTTGATTGACTCCAGTGTGCACATTATCCAATGCTGTGTGAACGGCATAAATGGCCACTCTATTTTGAATGGCCTTGATAATGGTTCTTTCTACATAATTCTTTCCATTCAACTTTTTGAGTCCCGAAAAAACAATGGGATGGTGAGATACAATCAAATTGCATCCTCTGCTGATGGCCTCTGTGACAATGTCCTCCGTGCAATCCAGGGTTATCAATACGCCTTTCACTGGTTCCGCTCCATCGCCTACGATCAAACCGCCATTGTCATAGGATTCTTGCAAGGACAATGGAGCCCATTCTTCCAGCTTTTGGATTACTTCGTTAATCGTTGTCATCTCTTTTGTAATTTGCAATGCGCAATTTAACGCATTCATGCTTCTCATCCGTCGCCTAATATCCGCTTTGCTTCATCTTGTGATATACATAAGACATTGGTGCTATGGTATAGGCATTTTTCAATCCAAATCCGCCCCTGTAAAAACAATTGTCATTGGTAATCTGGCCATTGGAGGCTCCGGAAAAACGCCATTTACCGATGCCTTGATTCATCAATTGAAAAAAGACCACAACATTGCCTTTCTCTCCAGAGGTTATGGTCGGAGCACCAAGGGCATCAGACAAATACAAAAGCTCAGCACTGCTGAGGAAGTAGGCGACGAACCTAAGCTCATAGCATTGCACCATCCTGAAATCCCCTCTTATGTTGGCGAAAAACGCTGGGAGGCCGCCACTCATATTCATCAAAATCACCCTAAGGTTCAGGCCCTCGTTTTGGACGATGCCTTTCAGCATCGTGCATTGAAAGGAGATATCAATATATTACTCTCTCGATACGCCCATCCATTTTATAACGATCACCTTTGGCCATGGGGCGGATTGCGGGATCTGAAATCCAGGGCTGAGTCTGCAGATCTTGTTGCCTTTACTGGATCACCATTGCTTATGAATCGCGAAGAAAAAGAAATCATTCGTTCGCAGGTAGCTAAATTCAGTGCAGCCCCTGTATTCTTCTTTCACACAGAATCACTGCCTCTCCTCCCTGTCTTTGCTCATGAACCCAGTGCTTTTCAAAACTGGGGAAGCTTCAGCGGCATTGCACATCCGGAAAGCTTTCATCAATCATTAAAAGCAATCAAACCCATATTGGACTCATTGAACTTTGCAGATCACCATGCTTTTGACTCCAATGATTTGGAAAAGATAAAGTCCAAAATGGTTAACTTTGGCGGCCGTGTGGAAGCTTGGGTCACCACAGAAAAAGATGCCATGCGCATCAAGGATCTGAATGACTGGAAAGGCATCCCCATTTTTTATTTGCCCATTGTACTAAAAATCAACGAAGAAGAAGAAACGGAATGGAATCTCTGGTGGAAGAAAAAAATATAAAAGCGCTGCCCCTTGATCAATATGAATTGGTTGTAGGGTTGGAAGTGCACATGCAATTGAAGACTTTATCCAAAGCTTATGCAGCAGATGCCAATCTTTTTGGTGAACTACCCAATACTTTGGTCAGCCCAATAACACTTGGTCATCCCGGGACATTACCTATGGTGAACAAAACATCATTTGATTACGCCATAAAATTGGGATTGGCCATGGACATGACCATTCACCAAGAAGTGTACTTTGCCCGTAAAAATTATTTCTACGCAGATTTGCCTAAGGGCTATCAAATCACACAAGATAAAACCCCTATTTTAACAGGAGGATATCTGGACATCAAAGATGAAAATGACCAACCCAAGCGAATCAATATAACACGTGCGCATTTGGAAGAAGATGCTGGTAAAAGCATGCACGATCAAGATCCTTTTGACACACTGATTGACTTGAACCGCGCCGGTGTCCCTTTGATTGAGGTGGTGAGCGAACCTGATTTAAGAAGTTCAAAAGAGGCATACAACTACTTAACTGAGCTGAGAAAATTGGTTCGTTATCTAGACATATGCGATGGTAACATGGAAGAAGGCTCTATGCGTTGTGACGCCAATATTTCAGTAAGAAAAAAAGGCGACACACATTTCAACACCCGCTGCGAAGTAAAAAACATGAACTCCATTCGCAATGTGCAGCGCGCCATTGAGTTTGAGATGCGACGTCAAATTGAAATCGTTGAAGCCGGGGGAGAAATCGTTCAAGAAACGAGAAGCTTTGATGCTACAAACGGAACTACTTTCTCTCTGCGCAGTAAGGAACGTGCCCACGATTACCGTTACTTTCCTGAACCTGATTTATTGCCCGTGGTCATCAGTGATGAACAAATCAAAATGATTCATGAAAACATGCCTTCATTGCCACAAGCATTGGTTAAAAAGTATATCCAAGATTTGGGATTAACAGAATATGATGCATTGGTTATCACAGCTGAAAAAGAAACTGCACTTTGGTTTGAATCTTTGACTGCCATTACAACAGAATACAAAACAGCCGCCAATTGGCTCATGGGCCCTATCAAGGCATTGCTCAATGAGAGAGCAATTGATATTCAAGACATGACACTGACACCGCAGCAGGTAGCGGGGATCATTGATTTAATCAAATCAGGAAAAATTTCTTCGTCAGCTGCTGCTGAAAAAATTCTACCTGTACTCTTTGATGAACCCAGCAAAGTAGCGGAACAAGTAGCCCAAGAAATGAACTTGATACAAGACGCCAACGACGATGACATTGAGTCTATGGCCCGCGAAGTCATTGCTGCATGGCCGGATAAAGTAGCCGCTTTTAAGGCAGGAAACAAAGGACTTCTTGGATTATTCATGGGAGAGCTTATGAAAAAATCCGGAGGCAAGGCCAACCCTAAAACAGCATCGGGAATCATACAAAAAATACTTTCAGAATGAAAAAAATAGTTTTATTTTCCATCCTTCTTACCGCGTTCTTCAGTTGCAGTAAAGAACAACAAAAAATCAAAGGAACCATTCACGGTGGTGAAGGGCAGACCTTGTACTTGTATGCTTTCCGAGATGGAGAAGATATCATTCTGGATAGTACCGTCATTGGTAAAGACGAGCAGTTTGAATTGAGACCTCACCAAGGTTTGGTCAAAGACATTTACCGATTGGGCTTGGGTGAGAACGACTTTTTCATTTTAATTACGGACAGTACTGAGAGCGTTGAAATAGAAGGTCAATTTGGACAATTGCGCAATGTCAGCAATGTAAAAGGCTCCCCACATTCTGAGAAATTAGCGCTCTTTTCAAAAGAGGTGAACCCCATCATGGATAGCTTGATGAATTCACTACCTCTGGAAGAAGAAGATACCAATTTTAAGAAAATCAACTTGGCTCTGCGCAATCAAATAGAAAAGACAGTTCTCAAATGGATAGATGGGAACTACACAGAACCTGGAGCATTGGTTGCATTGCAATATCTAGATCCAACCGTTTATCATGATCAATTTATCAAGGTTGCAGAAGCTTTGAAAAGCAGCATGGCGGAGAGTGAGTACTTCAACAGTTTTGTACAATATGTCAACAGCATTGCTGAAGAAATCAATGGTCCTAAGAGACAAGCTTTGGATCAAGCGATTGCCGTAGGTCAGGAGTTGTCCAACATCACATTACCTGACCCCAATGGCAAAAACAGATCATTGTCCGATTTAAGGGGGAAAGTAGTTCTGGTAGATTGTTGGGCTTCTTGGTGTGGACCATGTCGGAGAGCCAACCCTGAAGTTGTCTCCATTTACAACAGTTTCAAATCAAAAGGATTTGAGGTTTTTTCTGTTTCTTTAGACTCTGATAAAAACGCATGGACACAAGCCATTGCACAAGACAAATTGACTTGGTCTAACCATGTGAGTGACTTAAAAGGTTGGAAAAGCTTGGTTACTTATCAATGGGGAATTGAAGCCATACCCTACCCTATTCTACTAGATAAATCTGGAAAAGTAATTGCGCATGGCAACGATGCCATGGGAGAAAACCTACAACAATTGATTGCCAAGAACATATAATCATGAAATATACATTAATCACTTTCGCCCTTTTCCTTGGGCTAACTTCTTTTGGACAAAAGGAATATTTCCAACAAGAGGTCAATTTCACCATCAGTGTAAAATTGGATGATCAAAACCATTTTCTCTCTGGTTATGAAACTTTGGTTTATACCAATAACAGCCCAGATGCATTGGATAAAATTTACATGCATCTTTGGCCCAATGCTTATAAAAACAAAAACACTGCATTGGCCAAGCAATTGGCACGCGATAGAAATTTTGTATTATATAGCACTTTAAAGGAGGACAAGGGGTTTATTGATTCTTTAGACTTTAAGGTCAACAATGAAAATATCAATTGGGAATTGGATGCCAATAACATTGACATTGGAATATTGCACTTAAAACAAACATTGCAACCTGGCCAATCCATTACCATTACTACCCCTTTTCGTGTTAAACTCCCCAGCGGAAGCATCTCCAGATTGGGACATATAGGACAGAGTTATCAAATCACACAGTGGTATCCCAAGCCTGCTGTATATGACCGCGATGGTTGGCACGCTATGCCTTACCTCACCCAAGGAGAATTCTACAGTGAATACGGCAGCTTTGATGTTTCCATTACTCTACCCAAAAACTATGTGGTGGGTGCAACCGGAAATTTGCAAACAGCCAGCGAAATTGCTTGGCTGGACGAGTTGAGTCAAAAAGATGAGCCTGCAGATAGCATATCCTTTGGATCTGAATTTCCGGAAAGCAGCAATGAATGGAAAACCATTCAATACAAGCAAAGAAATGTACATGACTTTGGTTGGTTCGCAGACAAAAGATGGATTGTAAGAAAAGGGAGCGTGGAAACTCCCTACACCAAAACCAAGGTAACCACTTGGGCGATGTATACCCCTGACAACAAAAAAGTATGGAAGAATGCTATAGAATACATCAACGATGCAACCTTCTACTATTCCAAATGGAATGGAGATTATCCTTATACGCAAGTAACAGCTGTAGATGGCACCATCAGTGCTGGAGGTGGAATGGAATATCCTAACGTAACTGTGATAGGTAATGCAGGAGACACACTGCAATTGGAAACCGTAATCATGCACGAAGTAGGACACAATTGGTTCTATGGAATATTGGGAAGCAATGAGCGTGACCACGCATGGATGGATGAAGGTTTAAATTCTTTCAACGAGGATAGATATCTAATGACCAAATACGGTTCAAAAAGTGCCAGCATCAATATCGGTGCAAAGTTTTTGGCCAAGAGTTTTCAATTGCCCTCGTTTGATGCACGCAACTTGTCACAACTGACCTACATGCTCACTGCCGCATATGACATTGATCAACCATTGCGTTGTCATTCCAATGACTATTTGAGCATCAATTACGGCGCAAATGTTTACAAGAAAACAGCTGTTGTCTTTTATTACCTCCAGCAATATTTGGGTGAAGAACTTTTTGACAAATGCATGCAAACCTATTTTGCCCAATGGAAATTCAAACATCCACAACCGGCTGACATCAAAGAAACATTTGAGAAAACTACAGGACAAGATTTGGATTGGTTTTTTGACGAGTTCATTGAAGGAAAAGGCCATGCAGATTATTCTCTATTGAATGTGGCCAAGAAACACAAATCTACCAAATTGACTGAAGGCAATAAAGTGGATTTCTACTATCAGGCAAGAGTTATGAACACAGGCCAAACAGAAGGACCATGCTCTGTTACCATCGAGTACAAGGACGGTAAAAAAGAAACCAAATGGACACCTGTATTGAAACCTGGGCATGTGGGTAAGGTGATTTTTGACATCACAGATTACAATAACCAAACTAAACCCAAGGTTCAAATCAACAGTGAAAAATCAATACCTGAATTATCCCTGACCAACAACACCATCCGCAAAGGATCATTGGCTCCTAGAGTGGAAAAAATCGACTTTCAGCCCTTTACTGGAGTTGCCAATGATCAATCAACACAAATTTATTGGGCGCCTGTTCTAGGGTGGAACAACTACGACAAATTCATGCCTGGTGTTGTCTTTCATAACAAAAACGTTTTCAACAGAAGATGGCAGTGGTCTGTCACTCCGCTGTATAGTATCCACCAAAAAGATTTGACCGGAATGGCCAAGGCGAGCCTGCGTTTGGGTAAGTTCACTTTTGGTACCAATGCCAAACAGTTCTACTTTACTGATCTCACCGAGAACTTAAATGGAAGTGATGTTTTCTTCCGTTCCAAGTACCAAACAGTAAAACCCTACATCACCTTTAGCACCAAAGGAAGACCAGAGCGTTACCACAACAAATTCAATTTTGACGTGCAATTGGCAGGAATTGTATTGAAGAAAATGCACACCACCAATATCACCGGAAGCGAAACCCAAAGCAATCAAGTGCAAGATTTTGCGCAAACAACAATACAAACAGGTCGCAACTTTGGTTTGCAACATCGTGTTGAATACCAAATGCAATGGACGGGAGCAATTGAAAACGGAAAGTGGGATGGTGATCAACGCACCACACAGATGAAGTACTCCTACAACTACAACCGCAACAATGCCAAACGGACCATTGACTTTATTTTGTTCAGCGGAGTAAACAACTACCGGATACTAGCGGCATTCAATCCTGAGGGCGCAACTGCCGAAACTGATTTCACTTTCAACAATTTCTATTCTGGCAGAACTGAGACAGAAGGTGCTTTGAGCAGACAAATACAAGATGGCCACGGTATGCTATACACACCAACCGGAAGAAGATTTGATATCAGAATGATTTCAGGTCAAGTCAGATACCGCTTACCCTTTAAGTTCCCATTGTCTTTATATACAACTGCAATGTATGGACAACAAAGCAATATCAATTACATTTTATCAGATAGCAGAATTCTTGACCGCAATAACTACAACAGCCAATGGTTGTTCAGTTCAGGAGTAATTTTCCCTATCGTGAAGGATGTGGTTGAAATCTATGCGCCGATCGTAATGTCCCAAGAGTTAAAGGATACACGAGCGCAGATGGGGATCAAGCCATACCAATACATCATGTTCAAGGTAAACATTGCCGCCATAGATCCCTTTAAAATTGTATCCAAGAACTTGATGCGCTAATGAAGAAAAAATATTTCATCTCCGATCTTCACCTCGGCAGCCCCAATCACGAAGCCAGTTTGGTTCGTGAAAAAAAGTTTGTTGCCTGGTTGGATGAAGTGTCCGAGGACGCGGATGAAATATTTTTGGTGGGTGATGTTTTTGATTTTTGGTTTGAGTACAAAAGAGCTGTGCCCAGGGGATTTGTTCGATGCTTGGGAAAAATAGCCACGCTTACCGACCAAGGCATCAAGGTGCATTGGTTCACGGGCAACCACGACATGTGGATCTTTGATTATCTGCCACAAGAATGTGGCATCATCCTTCACCGAAAACCCATTGTTATTGAATACAACAATCAAAAAATGTACATCGGTCATGGAGATGGACTAGGTCCCGGCGACCATAGTTATAAGTTCATGAAGCGATTCTTTGATTCGCATTTGTGCCAATGGCTATTTGCCAGACTGCATCCCAATTTTGGCATTTGGTTGGCCTCTAGCCTCTCTGGATACAGCAGAGGGAAGGGATTGGAAAAGGACAAGATTTTTCATGGTGAACAGGAATGGTTGTTTCAATATTGTCAAAGCATCGAGAAAGAAACCCATCACGACTATTATGTCTTTGGACATCGTCACTATCCCAAAATCATGGAGGTGTCAGCCAATAGTCAATACGTCAACCTTGGAGATTGGATACAGCACTTCACTTATGCCAAATGGGATGAAGATGGATTGAGGTTAGAAAAGGCATAAACCCAAAAGTTATGCATTGCTATTCATTCTGATTCATTGGTAAATTGTGGAAAAACGACCTATTTTGCTCATAAATCACGCATAAAGTTTTCCCTTAAAAAGACGCTGTCAAGCAAAAGATAACTGAAATTCGCAGAAATATTTAAACATGTCAAAGCGATTTCAATTTTGGTATTTAATCTTGTGTCCTGTCTTCTTTTTATTGAGTTGGTATATAGGACAACGATTGCACGAGCACTTTATAGAGAATGCTCAAGGACTAGGAGTACAGCCCAACCGATCTATTTGGTATGCCACAATATTCACCAGTCTTTACCTTGTTGCATTCCTGGTCATCAAAGATCTTTATCCCAATAAAGAAAAAAATTGACCGTTGTAAATTGGTTACAAGCTGAAGTGAAAATATTTGTAAAACTTAAAAATCTAACGCAATGTCTGAAGTAAACAAAGAAAAATTAAAGGCCCTTCAAATGGCCATGGAAAAATTGGAAAAAACCTATGGCAAAGGGGCTGTGATGAAGTTGGGAGACAATGCCGTCGAAGCGATGGAAGTCATTCCTAGCGGATCTGTAGGATTGGATAGTGCACTGGGCATTGGCGGTTACCCCAAAGGCCGTATCATTGAGATCTACGGTCCTGAATCTTCGGGTAAAACGACATTGGCCATTCACGCCATTGCAGAATCCCAAAAGCAAGGTGGTATCTGTGCCATCGTCGATGCAGAGCATGCCTTTGATAAATTTTATGCAGAAGCCTTGGGGGTAGATACCGAAAACCTCTTGATTTCTCAACCCGATAATGGAGAGCAAGCATTGGAAATCGCTGACAACTTAATTCGTTCTGGCGCCATTGACTTGATTGTAATCGACTCCGTTGCTGCATTGACGCCTCGCTCTGAAATTGAAGGCGAAATGGGCGACTCGAACGTTGGTGTTCAGGCACGTTTGATGTCCAAGGCATTGCGTAAATTGACCGCCTCCATCAGCAAGACCAATTGCTGCTGCATTTTCATCAACCAATTGCGTGAAAAGATTGGTGTCATGTTTGGCAATCCTGAAACGACAACTGGTGGTAATGCGTTGAAATTTTACGCGTCCGTTCGTTTGGATATTCGCCGCTCTACGCAAATCAAAGATGGAGAGAATGCCATCGGTAACCGCACCAAAGTAAAAGTGGTGAAAAACAAAGTGGCACCTCCTTTCCGACAAGCTGAGTTTGATATCATTTATGGACATGGCATTTCCTTATTGGGTGAAATCATCGACATGGGTGTGGACCACAATGTCATCAAGAAAAGCGGAAGCTGGTTCAGCTACGGTGACACCAAGTTGGGTCAAGGAAGAGATGCCGTGAAGCAATTGTTGGAAGACAATCCTGAATTGAAAGAGGAGATTGAAACCAAAGTGAGAGCGGCCATTTCAACCGCAAAGGCTAGCGCATAATCATATTAACACACCCCGGTTTTAGCGGGTTTTTAGACAACATTACCTATAAATAAGGATCGCTTCGGCGGTCCTTGTTTTTTTGTAGATTTTTCGGCAAGGCTCTTTGTATTTTCGTAATCCAAATGAAACAAATGCAGAAAGCAACAATAGCCCTAATTGGAATCGTGATCACCGCCATGCTTTGGACGGCTTGTGGAGGAGGCTCAGCGCCTGAGATGATGAGCAGTGCCAATGGTCCTGACGCCACATTGGACTCACTTAATCAAGCCATCAAAGATGAGCCTGACAATTACAAGCACTATATTTCGCGCTCCAAGTATCTCAGTTCAAAGTCACGATTTGCTGATGCCTTGAGGGATTTGGATCGCGCATTGGGTCTAGACAGCATGCAAGCTGAGATTTATTTAGAGAAAGGGGAACTGTATTGGATGCAGAAGGATGTAAAAAATGCATTTGCCCAATACAAAAAATCCATCGAAAAAAACAACCAATATGTTCCTGGTCTGATCAAAACAGCATCCATTGAAATTGTATTAAACAACTACGACCAAGCATTAAAATATTTGGATGATGCCTTGAAAGTAGAGGTCACCAATCCAGAAGTGTACTACTTCAAAGGCAGATTGTTCAAGACCAAAGGAGACACCGCTACGGCCATTTCATCTTACCAAACAGCGGTTGAATTGAATCCGCAGTTTTACGATGCCTATGTCGAGTTGGCCTTGTTGGTGGCCAATCAAAAAAATGATTTGGCGGATGAGTATTACAAAACAGCCATTGGTGTAAGACCCAAAAGCGTTGAAGTCTGGTACAACAGAGCCATGTTCTTGCAGGAGAATGGATACCGAAAGCCAGAATACTACACCAAGGCTTTGGCCTGTTATGATACCATAGCCCAGATAGACAAGAATTTCTCGGCGGCCTATTACAACAAGGGATACATCTATTGCACATATTTGAATGAGTACACCAAGGCGATAGAACAATTTACCAAGGCCATCGGATTGTACCCCTCCTATTTCCAAGCCTATTACAGTCGCGGGATATGCTATGAAAAGATGAACAACCGCAAGCTCGCCTTGGCGGACTATGAGCAAGCCCTAAAAATCAAACCGGACTATGATGATGCGGCGATTGGGAAGGGAAGGGTTTTGGGGAGGTGATGGGGGAAATTGGGAAGAGGAAAGTGGAAAGTGGAATTGAATTGATAACTCGCTTCTCAAAACTCATTACTCTAAAATCATTACTCAGCCTCCATTTCAATCCACCCTATCTCTTTCAAATGCGCAACAATTTAGGGGATCATGGGTTTGATTTTCTCAAACTTTGGAGGTGGTTGAAACTTGGCCGCAAGCATAGCATCATGCAAATCACCAGAAGGTTTTTGCATTGAACTTATTTCATTCTGCATATAACAAATTGAATCTATTCTGCCATCCAATACCATTGTGCAATGGCCCAAGGAATGAACATCTTACTCACCCGCAACTTAAAAGAATTCAAGCGCGCCAAAATCACGGTGATGACGGCTGATGGATTTTTGGGGGAGTTTAAGCGGAGGAAAGCGGAATGATAGATTTTAACAATACTCGTACTCCATAGCAAATCGCTCCGTGGGGAAAAATCGCTATTGCTACTTCTTCACCTCATCCCTTCATTTCTTCATTTCTTCATTTCTTTATTTCTTCATCCCCTCCTCACCTCTAATCCCGGACGCAACGAACACTAAGGCCGACTTGATAAGAATTGCTGGGACCACGGAGAACATTTGAATTGGCGAAGCCAAGTATGCGAATCCGTACGTTGCCAGATTCGAACGCTGAGCTACTCCACCAGTAGCCGTAGTTGCCCATGTAGTCGTATGTACCATGGGGGTAACGGTAACCGCCAGAGAAAGCGGTGAAACCGCTGCTGTTGGTGGCGCCCGTATTGGGAGAAGTCCAGCCCGTGGTGGCCTTCAATGCTCCGCCTTCATTGGTACCTCTCCAATCTATGCCTTCCTGTTGCTGAATTGCCATCCCCAAACTTCCCTCCAAATACATCCACTCACAATCTGTGGGCACATGCCAGCCAATGGGACAAAGCCCTCGGCTGTCAACGGTGGTATACCAATTGTACAGCTTGCCGTAGGTAACATCATTAGCGGGATCGTTGTTATAAATGGCATAAGCTCCTGCTATGGTATTTTGCCATGTCGTGTCCTCCAATTCTGTTGGAATAGGATCCCCATTCCGGTATTGGTCCGTGGCTAAATTATCGGCAAACCAACATTGCCCGCCAATCTCTACCAAGTCGTAGGTACGGCCATCGTAAGTCAATGATGTTTGTCCGTTGCAACCAGTCACACTGATAAACTCATTGGCACAAGTTGTATTTCCTGGCAATACTTGAGCGCCGAGTCCACTGGTGGGAGTATTGTTGATTGGATTGGCCGCACTAATCCCCGGCACTATTACATTATTCCCTCCAACTGTCAATGTATCCCCTGTTGGACTTACCGATACATGGGTGCTTCCCGCATACAACGCATACGGTACACTCAGCATTTGTTGCGTACCTAAGTCATTGTCATTCATCATCACATGCAAAAACTTGGCTCCACTGCCCCAGTTGACCTGAGATAGCGACGCCTCGCTATTGCCTTGTGAGACAACGCCATTTCCA
>CAZNVU010000069.1:7165-13542 GCA_964576575.1 uncultured Chryseobacterium sp. | reverse complement strand
TCGCTTAATCATGGCGACCTCTTAATCATGAAGCATATGCAGGAGAGGTGGTATCATGAGTTACCGAAAAGAGCTGGAATACCTCATGCGAGGCTCAATCTCACTTTTCGAAGAATCGTTTAGCAGAAAAAACTTAAGGTAAAAAAAAGAGGGACAACACGTTTTCACTTGTTTATCCCTCTTTGGGTGACTTATGGGGTTCGAACCCACGACCCTCAGAACCACAATCTGATGCTCTAACCAACTGAGCTAAAGCCACCGTGTAAGCGGGTGCAAAGAAAATACAGATTTCTGCTTTTACCAAACAAAGCGTCATCTTTTTTATTGCAGGCTCATAATGTCGTCTACACCTGGGACTCTAGCTACCTGAAAGCCTTCTGCAAATTGGTAACCCGCTGGACGGCCAAAATCAATTGCGCGAGCTCTTAAATAATCAAAGAAGCCTTCTCCCGATATTGGTGTTTCCGGTTCCTTGGAATTTGGATCATAGAACTGACTACGGTAAGCCGTCAAAGACGCCATTTTCACATCCCAAAATGCCGTTACATCTACCACAAAATCTGGTTTGTTGTAGTAATCTTGGTTGAAATGATAGACTGCCTTGGGACGCCAATGTGGTAAACCCCCGATTTTATTCAGACCGCTGAAAAAGCAAGCGTCACTGACCAACTTGGCTGCTCTGGCATGATCAGGATGGCGATCCTGCAATGCATTGGTCAACACCACCTTGGGTTTGTACTTTCTTACAACCTCAATGATCAACTTCAAACTTTCATCATTGTATTGAAAAAAACCATCTTTCAAACCCAAGTTTTCTCTGTACTTCACATTCAAAATCTTAGATGCTTCAGCAGCCTCTAACAATCTCAAAGGACCACTTCCCCTGCTACCTAGCTCACCTTGTGTCAGATCAACTATGGCTACAGAGTGTCCTTGTGCAATCAATTTAGCCACTGTCCCTCCAGCTGATATTTCTACATCATCTGGATGTGCAGCAATACAAAGAACATCTACTTGGTAATTTTCCATACCGCAAAAATAGTCCATTTCATTAACATTGATTTGAAGGAAACTATTCACATGCCAATGAAAAGGAAAATGATTCGCCCTATTTTTGTATCCATGCGTTCACATTTGCTCATCGCGATGTTCTTGGCTTTGCCCCATTTTTTTTGGGCACAGGTTGAGTCTGCTATTGAGCTCATGGCTGATTCATCTCGCTGGCTAAATCATTGCACCACTTTAATCACGGAGCCTGGTGAGGAAGACGAAGAAGACTCTATAGTGCAAATTTCTGCCGTAAATCCTGCTCAACTTATTTCTGAAGTTGACTTGAATATGTTTGATCACATATACACCTACGAAGCTGCTCCTTCCATAGATCTAAATTTAAGCTCCTTTGAAGATTCATTGGAAATCATACCAGGTTATCTAATGGATGACCGTTGGGATAACAAAACAATCCATCAGGCTGAAGATCTTCATTGGGATCTCGATTCTCTTCTATTTACTCTTACATTTGATTCATGTGACTTCTCTTTTCCTACGCAGCACCCTCGTATTACATCACCTTTTGGACCAAGATGGGGAAGAAATCATAATGGATTGGATCTTGGACTCAGGACAGGGGAACCTGTTATGGCGGCTTTTGAGGGTATGGTGAGAATCTCTCATTATAGCCCATCATATGGAAATGTTGTCGTGATTAGACACAAAAATGGGCTAGAAACATTGTATGCCCATATGGAGGCTCGATTTGTTCAACCTGGCCAATGGCTGCAAAATGGTCAAATCGTCGGTTTAGGGGGTAACACAGGTCGTTCTTACGGTGCTCACTTACATTTTGAATTTCGATACCGAGGAAATGCTATAGATCCCGCTTTGATACTAGATGTTCCGCAAGGTAAAATTAAAACAAGCAAATTTTATCTCACCAAACTCAATTCCAAGAAGCCTGTTCCGTCAAGTAAAAAAGGAAAAAAAGGTAAGACAACTTCAAAGGGAGGTAAATATCACAGCGTCAAACGCGGAGATACCCTGAATGTCATCGCACGCAAATATGGTTCATCCGTTTCTAAAATATGTAAGCTAAATGGCCTTAGACCCAGCAGTGTTCTTCGTGTTGGTCAAAAGATAAGAGTTAAATAATCGCCACCTGAACAATTCCAACGCTGGATTGTTTAAGTTTACATGGTGAAAAATAAAACAAAACACATTGTAGTCATAGGGAGTGGATTCAGCGGTCTATCGGCTGCCTGTTATTTGGCCAAGTATGGGTACCGAGTTACCATATTGGAAAAAAATGACAAGGCTGGCGGAAGAGGACGCAGTTTTGCTGATGAAGGTTTTGTTTTTGACATGGGTCCTAGTTGGTATTGGATGCCAGAAGTGATGGAGGAATTCTTCCAAGATTTTGGAAAAAGTACAAAGGACTATTTTCAACTTAAACAATTGGATCCGGGATACAGGGTTTTTATCAATAACGGTCACGTTGATATACCCGCTAACACTGATGCACTCTCGGATTTATTTGAAAATATTGAAAAGGGTGCAGGTAAAGCATTGAAGCAATTCCTATCTGAAGCTCAATTCAAATATGAGGCAGGAATGGGTAAATTTGTTCGCAAGCCTTCGCACAGCATTTTTGAATTCATGGATATGGACATTCTGAAGTCCTTATTCAAAATTCAATTGTTCACAGACATGCGTGCGCATTTGAAAAAATACTTTAAGCATCCTCAACTGTTGCAGTTATTGGAATTTCCCGTGCTGTTTTTGGGAGCAAAACCTGAAAATACTCCTGCGCTTTACAGCCTCATGAACCACGCAGATTTGAATTTAGGGACTTGGTATCCCATGGGTGGTATAGCCAAACTCCCTGAAGCCATGATCGAGTTGGCTGAGTCGCTTGGAGTTGTAGTAAAAACCAACTCCACTGTTACCAAAATTATTATTAATGGAAATCAAATAACTTCAGTAGAAGGTAAAGATTTTTCTTTAGAAGTGGATGGTGTAATTGGCAGTGCTGATTACCACCACATTGAACAAACCCTACTCCCCAAAGACAAAAGACAATATGATGAAAGCTACTGGGAGTCGAGGGTGATGTCACCATCCTCTCTTCTCTTCTATGTTGGTTTGAACACAAAAGTTCCTGGTATACAGCATCACAATTTGTTCTTCGATCAATCCTTTGATCAGCATGCGGAAGAAATATATGACAATCCGCAATGGCCTAGCGACCCTTTGTTCTACCTTTGTTGTCCATCGAAGACCGATAATACTGTCGCTCCCGATGGACATGAAAACCTATTCTTACTCATTCCTGTAGCCCCTGGACTCGAATCCGATGAAGAACTTAGAGATCACTACTGGAATAAAATGTGCACACAGATACAAATCAAGACAGGAATAGACATTCGCAACCATGTTGTGTACAAACGCAGCTTTGCACATGAAGAATTTGCAACTGAATACAATTCTTACAAAGGAAATGCCTATGGATTGGCCAACACATTGATGCAAACTGCCTTTCTAAAACCCAAAATGAAAAGCAAGAAAGTTGCCAACCTTTTCTATGCTGGACAATTAACGGTTCCTGGTCCAGGTGTTCCACCTAGCATCATAAGTGGACAATTGGCCGCAACAGAATTGGACAAAACACTTCATTCACAACCATGAATAAAAAAGAACTTTTTGATGAGGTTTCGGTAAAATGCAGCCGAATCACCACCACCTCATACAGCACCAGTTTTAGTTTGGGAATTAAAACCCTATCCAAGGAATTCAGAGATCCCATTTATGCGATTTATGGATTCGTGAGATTTGCCGATGAGATTGTGGATACCTTTCATGATCATGACAAGGTCTATTTGTTAAATAAATTCAGACAAGATACGGTTGAGGCCATCAATCATAAAATATCACTCAATCCTATTCTCAACGCCTACCAACAAGTTGTACATCAATACAACATCGAGTGGAATCTTACAGACACGTTTCTGAAGAGCATGGAAATGGATTTGGAAGACATTGAATATACCCGTGACCAATACAATCAATACATTCTTGGGTCAGCAGAAGTGGTTGGACTGATGTGTCTGCGTGTTTTCACCAGAGGCAATGAGACAGAATACCAAAAACTGAAACCAGCTGCTATGAAGTTGGGAGCTGCATTCCAAAAAATCAACTTCCTACGCGATCTCAACGCTGATTATGTTCAGTTAGGACGAGTTTATTTCCCCAGCATAGATATGCAATACTTCGACAACAACACGAAGATAATGATTGAAGAAGAAATTGCTGCTGATTTCAGAGACGCATACCAAGGTATCATTCAACTTCCCAAAGAAGCCCGATATGGCGTTTACTTGGCATACACCTACTATTTAAAGCTGTTTCACAAAATACAAGGATTGGATGCAGATACCGTTTTACAAGAGCGAATCAGAATTCCCAATCCAAAGAAGTTCACCTTGATGTTTGGTTCATTCTTAAAACACAACCTCAATTTGCTGTGATTCGTTTACTTGTCATCCTATTGGCCACTCTGCTTCCTCATTTGGGATTGTCTAATCCTGAAATTAGAAGTCTTTGGTTCAAGCTAGATGACGCGAACCAGAAAAAAAACTTTATTGCCAAGGTTGAGAAACAGACCGAAGTAACACCAGCTATGGATGCCTATCGCGCAGCTGCCTTCATGCTGAAGGCAGAATTTACAGCTCTGCCTAATGAGAAGTTACACTATTTCAATACAGGGAAAAATCTTTTGGAAAAGTGTCTGCAAAACAATCCATGGAATACAGAATGCCGTTTCATACGATTAACCTTGCAATGCAAAAGTCCGTGGTTTCTGGGTTATCATGATAACATTGATGAAGACGCTCAAGTTGTTCTCGATCATTTCAAATTAAAATACATCACCACACAAAACGATTATTGGAATAACGCAAAGACCTTTATGTTAGGACAAAATCAAATTCCAGATACAATTAAAAAACAACTATTGAACTTCAGATGATAGACGTAATACTTGTAAACGAAAGAGACGAGGAAGTTGGAAGATGTGAGAAATTATTGGCGCACCAGGAGGGTCTCTTACATCGCGCATTCTCTATATTTCTTTTCAATGCCGAAGGTGAAATGCTTTTGCACAAGAGAGCATTGGCCAAATACCATAGCGGTGGCTTGTGGACCAATGCTTGCTGCAGCCATCCTATGCCGGGCATTGCCATAGAATATACACTTCAAGAGAAATTACAGCAAGAAATGGGATTGCAGTGCCCCATTGAATTTGCCTTCAGTTTTATTTACAAGGCTCATCTGGACAATGAATTAACGGAATACGAATTGGATCATGTTTACATAGGTGAATTCAACGGGGCTCCAAAACCCAATCCAGAGGAAGTGTCAGAATGGCGATTTTTCTCCATTCAGGAAATTCAAAATTTGATTGCAACACGGCCAGAAATATTCACGGAATGGTTTAAAATTGCATTTCCGCAGGTTATTCAACGCATCGAAAAAAAGTATCTATGGGCATCATAATTACACTTGCCACCTTTGGCATCATGGAATTCATGGCATGGTCCACGCATCGATTTGTTATGCATGGATTCATGTGGTACTTTCATGAGGACCATCATGTCCCCCATCAAAAAACATTTGAGCGTAATGATGTCTTTTTCCTAATTTACGCCATACCCAGCTGGTTGTGCATCATGCTTGGAATGATGAATGCAAGTGTAATTAGCGTCTCCATTGGTTTTGGTATACTCTTGTATGGCATTGCTTATTTCTTGGTTCATGATGTTCTCATTCACCGTCGATTCAAGTGGTTTGACAATACAGACAACTGGTACTTTAGAGCACTAAGAAAAGCACATAAGGTTCACCATAAAAACCAAGGCAAAGAAGAGGGTCAATGCTTTGGCATGCTTTGGGTACCATTGAGGTATTTCAAAGAGGCTAAAAAAGCGAAACAACAGCAGTGGACATAGGAATTGCCACATATTGGGGAGTATTGGGCCTAACTTTTCTTGGCCCATTTTTTCTTGGATTCCACCAAAGTTTGTCATTCAACAAAAGATGGAAAGACATCTTAACCGCAGTGGCTCTCATACTTTTGATCTACATTCCCTGGGATATCTGGTTTACCTCAATGGGAGTTTGGTCATTCAATCCCAAATACGTATCTGGCGCCTATTTTTTCAATATCCCAATTGAAGAAGTTTTGTTTTTTATAGCAACACCATTTTCTTGCCTATTTGTTTTAGAATGCGTCCGCTATTACTTCCCTTCTCTTTCCTATTATCATGGGAAAAAACAACGACATGCCATTTCACTTTTTATCATGTCCTTTTTTGTCTTAATTGCCT
>CAZNVU010000069.1:0-7155 GCA_964576575.1 uncultured Chryseobacterium sp. | reverse complement strand
AGCTCTTATCGCAAGAAATCCTTCAGGCTGGTACACCCTCTCGGCAACTATCACCGGGGGAATTGGACTGCTCCATCTATATGTTAATCGCAAAAACGATTTTCTGCAAATACTTATTACTTGGTTGATTTTATTAATCCCTTTCTATGTGTGCAATGGAGTTTTGACAGGAATACACTTTTGGGACTATCCTTTTTTCAATTTCAATCAAATCGACATTGATGAAGCTGTTGTTTTATACAATAATTTGGAGAACAGTTCTTTCCGAATTTGGTCGGTTCCTGCAGAAGATTTTTTCTATGGCTTTGGTTTCTATGCAATTGGTGTAACCCTATACCGCCGCAAGGAAAAATAAAAATTCTGCTTATCTTTGCCGCACCTGAAAGCAGGTATAGGAAATCATATGAGTACAGACAATATTTCGATGGCCCATGAAATGAGCGCGGGCATCACTGGTCGAATGTCCCAATTTGACCACGAGCAAGTAGTATTTTGTCAAGACAAAGCTACAGGGCTTAAATCCATCATCGCTATTCACGACACAACATTAGGACCTGCAGTAGGTGGAACCCGCATGTGGGCATACGCATCTGAAGCAGATGCGCTAACGGATGTTTTGCGATTATCTCGCGGCATGACTTATAAAAGTGCGTTGGCAGGATTGAACATAGGTGGCGGAAAGGCCGTTATCATTGGTGATGCACGCACCCAAAAAAATGAAGCTTTGCTTCGCCGATTTGGGAAGTTTGTAGACACCCTTGGGGGCCAATACATCACCGCTGAAGATGTCGGTATGAGCACCCGAGACATGGAGTACATTAAAATGTCAACTGACCATGTTGTAGGATTACCTGATTATATGGACGGAGGTGGCGATCCTTCACCTGTTACCGCTTATGGTGTTTACATGGCGATGAAAGCCGCGGTGAAACACCAAACTGGAAGCGAATCTTTGGCAGGTAAAAAAGTAGTTGTACAAGGAATTGGTCACGTGGGCGAATACTTGGTTCAACACTTGGTCAAAGAGAATGCTTTGGTTATAGTTGCAGACATATACGAAGATCGCGTAAGGGAAGTGGTGAACAAATACGGTGTAAAAGCGTGTGACACCAAAGATGTATACGCGCAAGACATGGACATCTACAGTCCCTGTGCCTTGGGAGCTACCATCAACGATGACACTTTGAAGCTATTGAAATGCTCCATTATCTGTGGTGCTGCCAACAATCAATTGGCAGATGAAACGGTTCATGGAATTGAAGTGATGAAAAAAGGAATTCTCTATGCACCAGACTATTTGGTCAATGCAGGAGGCATTATCAATTGCTATTGGGAAATAATCGGTTACAGCCAAGAAGCTGCTCTGAGCCAATCAGAGTTGATATATAATACAATGGAAAAGTGTTTGATCAAATCAGACGCTGAAAAAATACCAACCTATTTGGCTGCCAATAAAATGGCAGAAGAACGCATCGCCGCGATTGCCAACATCAATAAAAAATTCTAATCGCACCATGCTCAACAGAAGACACATTCGAATCAAAGTATTACAAATACTTTTTGCATACTACAACGAGGAAAAGCCTGATGCCGCGCGATATGAAAAGATGCTATTCGAAAGTGTCGATCGATTCCGTGAATTGTACATTTCCTTGATGGGAATCATGGTGGAAATGCACCAACTGGCCATTGAGAAAATTGAAATGGGCATGCAAAAAAGATTGCCTTCTCATGAAGACTTGCATCCCAATACCAGATTTGTAACCAATGAAATACTCCGTATTCTTGCGCACAGCAGGACATTGGCTGAGGGCATGAAGTACAACCATCTCAAATGGACAGATAATCCTGAGATGGTTAAAAAGATATTCAAAGGGCTGGTAGAAACTGATGACTACCAAGAATACATGCAAGCCACGGAGAGGGGTTTTGATTACGACAAAGAATTGGTACTGCGCATTTTTAAAAAATTCATCATCAACCATGAAGACATTCAAGAATTCATGGAGGACCAAGGTATTTATTGGAACGATGATTTGGATTTAGCGGCGTCTATGGTTTTGCGCACCATCAAGTCCATCAAATCCAATGATGAAGATGTTAGCTTCCTGCCCTTGTGGAAAGACGGAGATGATGAAGAAGGCTATTGCCGAAATTTATTCCGCAAAACATTGGCTTTGGGTTCAGACCATGAGAAGGAAATTTCAGGTTACACCAAAAATTGGGAAGTCGAGCGCATCGCTACAATGGACATGGTCATTCTAAAAATGGCCTTGACTGAGGCCATCTTCTTTGAAAACATTCCTGTCAAAGTAACGATGAATGAATACATTGAGTTGGCCAAGTACTACAGCACGCCAAAAAGCGCACAGTTTGTCAATGGTATTTTGGACCAAGTCATTCCCAAATGGCAGAAGGAAGGAAAGATTAAAAAAGTAGGTAGAGGACTTATCGAGTGATGCCGAAAAAACTAATAGCAGTTGTTGGTCCAACCGCCAGTGGAAAGACAACCGCTGCTATTGATATTGCATTAAAACACAATACAGAAATCATCTCTTTCGACTCCCGTCAATTTTATAAGGAGTTGAATATTGGCGTCGCCCGGCCAGAAATAGAAGAGTTATCTTCCGCTCCCCATCATTTCATTGCAGCTCACAGTATTCAAGAGCCCATCAGCGCCGGACAATTTTCGGCAATGGCATGGCCTGTTATTCAACAACTTCTAGAAAATCAAGACACAATAATAGCTGTTGGTGGAAGTGGATTATTTTTGAAAGTCTTATTAGATGGTATTGACCCACTGCCTCAAGATGAAACAGTTAGGGCACATTTCACGTCCTTACATACTGAAAAAGGGATTGAGCACCTCCAAGAATTATTGGAAAAAAAGGACGCAGAATACTTTCGGCAAGTAGACATACATAACCCTCACCGCGTTATACGTGCGTTGGAAGTGATTGAACTGAGTGGTAAAAAATTCTCTGAATTGAGAACGCACAATAAGCAACAACTTCCTTTTACTGTGGAATACCACTACATACAACCTGATAAAACCATTTTACACCAGCGCATTGATGAGCGCGTAGAAAAAATGATGGATATGGGGCTGTGGGAAGAAGCAGAAAAACTTTATCCACTCCGAAAATTGCAACCGTTAAACACCGTTGGCTACAAGGAATTGTTTGAATGTATGGAGGGGCTGCATACACTGTCAGAAGCCATTGAATGGATAAAAACACACACCAAGCAATACGCCAAAAGACAGGTGACCTGGTTCAATAAAGAGGTGAGACGATAGCCATTGGTTTGTTTATATTTGTTGGATGAAAACAAATTTTCCCATTATTCACTCGCTAAGGGGAATGACTGCCGTTGGTATTTGTTTATATCACTATGTTTGTTGCACGACAGGCTACATTAATCCTGGTATCGTTTTCGACTCATTTTATTTGCTGGCGCACACCGTTCAAATATTTTTTATCATCTCAGGCATGGTGATACCAATCTCCATGATTGTTTCGAATTACACAATAAAAAACTTCTTTACCTTTTTGTGGAAAAGAACTTTGAGAATAGAACCCCCTTATTTACTTTCAATCGTGATTGGTTGCATGTATCTTTTTGCAAGGAATTTTGTTCCTGGTTCTGCACCAGTTGATTTGTTTCCAACATGGAAAGAAATAATTCTGCACCTTGGATATTTAATCCCTTTCTTTGAGCACACACGTTGGATCAACGGTGGATTCTGGACTTTGGCTATTGAATTCCAATTCTATTTGGTGATGGCAATTGTTTTTCCATTAGCCCTGTCTCAAAAAATACTTCAACGTGTACTCTTCTATGCCATTCTCATCGCCTTTACATTGATTTGGCCAAACAACGATATGTTCTCTGGATGGGCGTCCTACTTCCTCCTAGGACTATCCTACATTCTTTTATACTTTAAAAAAATCAATCTTATCGAATATTTGATTGTAAGCGCCGTCGCTTCCCTAGTTACACTTCATTTCAGAAGTATTCCGGATTTACTAATCGCATGGGGGACAATAGCCATTGTAAGATTTGCTCAAGACTGGGAAAATTCATTTACAAAATTCTATGGTGATAGAAGTTATTCATTCTATTTACTTCACAGCATTATAGGAGCTCCCATCATTAATTTCCTCAGCCACCGCTTGATGGATTCTTGGCATAAACCACTTGTCATTATGCTCGGCTTTTTGACGAGCACTTTGGCTGCTCATATTTTCTTCAACATTATAGAAAAGCCATCTATGAAATGGAGTAAAAACATCAAATACAAATCATGATTAGAAGAGAATTCTTGACTAGTTCAGCGCTTGCAAGTGTATCTGCTTTCTTTCCATCAATACCCCTCATTAAAGGTTTAAACCCATCGAACAAGTTAAACATCGGTCTCATTGGTCTTGGTGCCAGAGGTCAAAGCCACTTGGATGAATTATGTAAGCGAGATGATATAGAAATCATCGCTTTGGCAGATCCTGATTCAGATTGGGCTATACCTTCTGCACTTGAAATCATCAAACGCGGATTACGCAAAGAACCTCAACTTTTTGTAAAAGGAAACAACGACTATCTGCGCATGTTGGAATTAAAAGAAATGGATGCAGTCATCATTTCTACACCTTGGGAATGGCATGTTGCGCAAGGAATTGCGGCTTTAGAGGCTGGAAAAAAAGTGGGAATGGAAGTGGCCGGTGCGATGAGTGTTCAAGAATGTTGGGACATCGTAAATGCTGTTGAAAGAACCGGGGTTCCGTTGATGTTCCTAGAAAATGTCTGTTACCGCAGAGATGTGATGGCGGTCATGAATATGGCCAAGCAAGGCATATTTGGTGAATTGCTGCACCTACAAGGAGGATATCAGCATGATCTACGCGCAGTAAAACTCAATGATGGCAAATCCCCTTATGGCAAGGGTGTTGAATTTGGAGAAAACGGCTTTTCAGAATCCAAATGGCGAACTCCTCACAGTGTAAAACGCAATGGAGAACTATACCCCACTCATGGTGTTGGCCCCATTGCCATGATGGTTGATATTAACCGCGGTAACAGATTCATTTCACTTACTTCCGTATCTACCAAAAGCAGAGGTCTTCACAAATACATCATTGAGAACGGAGGTTCACAACACAAAAACGCCGCTGTAGAATTTAAACTGGGTGATATCGTTACGACACTATTGACGACAGCCAATGGTGAAACCATGATGCTCTCGCACGACACATCATCACCCAGGCCCTATTCCTTAAATTTCCGAATCCAAGGAACACAAGGATTGTGGATGGATGATTTACAGCAAATACATATAGAAGGCAAAACCAAACCACACGTCTGGGAAAGCGACAAAAATTGGATGGAAACTTATGACCATCCGATTTGGAAAAAGTACAGCGAAGTAGCCAAGAATGCTGGTCACGGCGGCATGGATTTCTTTGTGCTCAATGCCTTTGTGGAATGTTGCAAAAACAACGAAGAATTTCCATTGGATGTCTATGATATGGCAACTTGGTCTGTCATTACCCCATTGTCAGAAATCAGTGTGAAGGAAGGTGGTACAAGACAAGAAATCCCAGACTTTACCAAAGGTCAATGGAATCAACGAAAAAACAATTTTAACCATAGAGCGGATTACTGATAAAGCCTGTAATTTTGCGAACCTCAATATTTATCCATCATGTCATACACATTCCAAGATATCGAAAAAAAGTGGCAAGCCAACTGGAAGGCACAAGGCACTTATCGTGTGAAAGAAGATTCCAACAAAAAGAAATATTACATCTTGGATATGTTTCCCTACCCAAGTGGCGCGGGTTTGCATGTGGGGCATCCCCTGGGTTACATCGCCAGTGATATTTATGCAAGATATAAAAAGCACCAAGGCTTCAATGTATTGCATCCCATGGGCTATGATAGTTTTGGATTGCCCGCTGAACAATACGCCATTCAGACAGGACAGCATCCCGCCATCACCACAGAAAAAAATATAGCGCGTTACCGCGAGCAATTGGACAAGATTGGGTTTTGCTATGACTGGGAAAGAGAAGTCAGAACCAGCTCCCCTGAATATTACCGTTGGACGCAGTGGATCTTTACCACCATCTATAACGCTTGGTTCAATTTAGAGACCCAAAAGACGGAGCACATTGACACACTGATTCAACATTTTGAAACCAATGGGAATTTCAATGTTCAACCAGCCTGTGACGAAAAATGGCACCAAGCGTTGTTAGAACTAAAAGACAACAACAATCAACCCCTCTATTTTTTCAATGCGGACTGGAATGGTGATTTCACAGCTACTGATTGGCAAAGCATGAACGAGGATCAGCGCTATCATTTATTGATGGCGTTCCGCCTGACCTACCTAGCGGACTCGATGGTGAACTGGTGTCCCGCATTGGGCACAGTGTTGGCCAATGACGAAATCAAAGATGGAGTGAGTGAGCGTGGTGGACATCCGGTGGTTCAAAAGAAAATGAGACAATGGTCAATGCGGATTTCTGCATTTGCAGAGCGTTTGCTATTGGGGTTGGAGCAAATAGATTGGCCAGAGAATATCAAAGAAATTCAGCGCAATTGGATTGGGAAATCAGAGGGTGCTACAGCATTTTTTGATTTGGAGCAACACGAAGGACAAATAGAAGTATTTACCACCCGACCTGACACCATCTTTGGCGTAAGCTATTTGACGCTTGCCCCTGAACACCCATTGGTGTCTTCTATTACAACCGCTGAACAAAGAGATGCTGTTGAACAATACGTTCAGCAAGCGGCACTAAAAAACGAAAGGGACCGCCAAGTTCAAAGCAAAGAAATGACCGGTGTATTTACAGGGGCCTATGCCATACATCCGTTAACCAACAAACAAGTCCCTATCTACATTGGTGATTATGTCTTGGCTGGATACGGGACAGGAGCTGTTATGGCAGTTCCTGCAGGAGATCAACGCGATTGGGATTTTGCAAAGCATCACAATATTCCCATAATACTCATCTTTGAAAATCATGACGCTAGTGAATCAGCTTGCACTTCAAAAGAAGTACCATTGGTCAACTCAGATTTCTTGAATGGCCTTTGCGGAAAAACAGCATTCAATTCGGCTGTAGAAGTATTGGAAAAAATAGAACACGG
>CAZNVU010000068.1:0-13577 GCA_964576575.1 uncultured Chryseobacterium sp. | reverse complement strand
TGGAAGAATTTTGGGTTAAAAGCTTCAGTTCTTCCAGCGCAGTTGGGAAAGACAGTGGAGGTATTGGGTTATTTTATCACCTGTAAGCCCACCAGAACAAGCAAAGGAGATAGAATGTATTTTGGAAACTTCATCGATGCAGCAGGTGATTTCATTGATACCGCACATTTTCCTGTTGTAGGAAAAGACAATATGGGTTGGCGGGGTTCTGGAATTTACCAAATACAAGGACGTGTGATTGAAGAGATGGGTGTGTACAACATTGAGGTGGAGGCGATGCGCAAGTTGTCATATGACGATGACCCCCGTTACGCTGATCTTAGGACGGGAGAAAAGAACAGGAAAGGAAAAAAGCATTAAATTGCCTTTCAAATTTTTTCGTTTGAGAGTACTACTGATTTTATTTCTTGGATTTTTCAGCTTTGTTGCCAATGCACAACATGATTTTTATGTTCAAGTGATGGATGATGAAACGGAGCGACCCATACCTGGGGCCTTGATTTTTGCGGATCAACAGAGTGTGGGTGTAACCCATTGGAATGGCACATTGACCGTGCGCGCTGAATGCGGTGTTCGCATTACCGTAAAGATGATGGGATATACAGATCAGTCTATGCACTTGAGTTGTCAAGAGCCATCACCGCATGTTGTTCGATTAGTATCCGTGGCCAAGGAGTCAGCCACTTTGGTAGTGAGTGAGTCCCTGTATGGTCAATCAAAAGGTGAGAGCACGCAGAGTTTGGTATCGATTGACAAAGGAGATGTGTTGAGGAAGCGCACGCCTGATATTGCTGCAGCATTGGAACGTGTTCCGGGCATTACCGTATTGGACGGTCAAGCCAATATCAGGGGTGGTAGTGGATACGCTTATGGGGCAGGCACAAGGGTTTTGATGGTATTGGATGATGTTCCATTGATTACAGCGGACCGAAATGATGTGAAGTGGAATTATGTGCCCATTGAGTTATTGGATCAAATGGAAATAGTAAAGGGAGCGTCTGCTGTTCAGTATGGCTCGGCGGCCTTGAATGGTGTGGTCCATGTCAGAACGATGATGCCCAAAGAGAAGGCGCAGGGCATGGTGCAAACCTATTACACAGGATACAGTGCTCCCAGTGTTGTAGGATCCAAATGGTGGGGAAAAGCTTCAGGCACCAATGAGCAGGCTCCATATCAAATTGGATATATGTTTCGGGTTGGAGAAGGGAATAAAAAATTCAAGTGGTTGCTGGGCGGCGCAGTTCATAGTGCCAGTGGATTTATTCAACGTGAGCGTGAGCAAAGACAGCGGTTGTCTTTTAAGACCATTTGGGATTTAGGAAAGAACCATCGAACCAAGTTCGGTATCAATGGTGTTGCCATGAATCAAAGACAGGAGCAAACTTTGTTTTGGTTGAATGACACGACAGGCGCTTTTACGGCATCAACGGCCATGGCCAGTTACAATGACTTGTGGTTGAATGTGGATCCTTGGTTAGAACATTTTGACCGCAAGGGTGGTATGCATCAGTTGAAGATACGGTACTATGGATCTTACATTCCCCGCACTGGCGGATACAACAAGGGGTTGCAGTTGCGTCAAATGCAGTATAGGTACTCCATCAAGAATTCTCTAGGAATGTCGCTATTGGGAGGTTTCAATGTGAGTCGTTTCACCTTTACTGATGGGGCCTTGGGAGGCACACAAGTAGGTGGATTTGGAGGTGCGTTTACCCAATTGGGCTGGCGTATAGGAAAATGGAACTTCACAGGAGGTGCGCGTGCCGAGATGTATGGTTTGGATTCTCTTCGGGTTGGCCCCATTCCAGTTGGAAGATTAGGAGCTTCATTTGTTATAAATGACAAAAATATTTTGAGAGCTTCTTATGCGCAAGGGCATCGTTTTCCATCCCCGGCAGAGCGATTGGTGCGTTATTCTATCGACATCATCAACATTTATCCCAATCCGGAAATAGCGCCAGAGGGAGGTTGGGGAAGTGAGTTGGGATATCAGCACATTTGGCAAGGAGAGTCGGTGCAAGCCTCTATGGATGTTGCTTTGTTTTTGACTCGATACCGCAACTTGATTGAGTTTACTTTTGGTCAATGGGGAACTTCTGAGGATACTTTATTTGGTTTGGGGTATAAGAGTACCAATGTTGCCGATGCCCAAATTGGCGGATGGGAATGGACAGGCGAATTGAACGGAGATTGGAAGGGATTGGAGTGGCATGGTTTAGCGGGGTATACTTATATTCTGCCTGTGGATTTATCTCTTTATAATTCAGAGACCAATGTTTTCCGGTACTTCCAGGATGCCGCTCAATCTTGGACTTCCTCAGATACCGCGAGCTATATCCTTCGTTACCGATTCAAGCACATGGCAAAGTTTAATTTGGATGTGCAACGTCAGCAATGGGGCTTAGGTGTGGGATGGCGGTATTATAGCTTTATGGAGCGCATAGACCCTGTATTGGAATTTTTTATACCGGGGTTGGACCATTATCGGGAGGTCAATCGGAGAGGCACACACATATGGGATTTCAGATTGAATTATCAACCAACGGATCAATGGTCTTGTAGTCTTCAAATACAAAACGCGCTCAACGCCTTTTATGCTACCAGACCTGCTAAGCCAGATGCGCCGCGCAATGTTTCGTTACAATTGACTTGGAAGTGGTAACTAAGAAGCGTTAACGATGTTCATTGCGCGTTCCAATCCCATTTGGACAAAATGAATGCAGCCCTCTGCGGCTTTTTCTATTCGGGTTTCCAGTGTTTTTAATTCTTCTTCGTTCCAAACGCCCAGCACGTAATCCACTTGTTTGCCTTTTGAGAATTCAGCTCCAACACCAAATCTGAGACGTGGATATTGATCGGTGTTGAGTATGGCTTGAATGTGCTTGAGTCCGTTGTGACCACCGTCGCTGCCTTTGGGTCGCATTCTCAATTTTCCAAACGGTAAGGCTAGGTCATCAGTAATGACCAAGCATTGGGCGGGGCTCAGTTTCTCTTCTTGCAACCAATACCGCAGCGCATTACCTGAGAGGTTCATGTAAGTAGAGGGTTTGATGAGTACCAACGTTTTCCCTTTGACCCTAATTTCTGCGACATCCGCATACCGCGAAGTTTTCCATTGACCTCCGTGTTTTTCAGCCAGAAAGTTCACCACATCAAACCCGATGTTGTGTCGGGTGTTGTTGTATTCAAAACCAATATTACCAAGTCCAGCGATGAGAAACTTCATGGATGTAAAAATAAAAAGGGTAGCGCAACTGGCTACCCTTTTATGAGTTTATTATTCTTTTATGGCAATACCACTTTTTGAACCAATACCTGGCCGTTTTCATTGGTAGCTTGAACAAGGTAAACACCTTTGGCCATGCCATCGGTATCCATCTCCCACTGAGGGTTTGCCCCGTTCCAAGTTTGAATGGTTTTTCCCATTGCATCCATGACAATTATTTGTGTCAATGCTTGGCCTGCATTGCGCACCACCACCTGTTGACGACTTAAAAGTACTTCTAGCTTGGATGCGTCACCAGCCAATGCAGCAGCGTTGATACAACCGCCTTCAGGGCAATAAGTCAAAGAACCAATCTGTCCGTGCATTTCACCTTGAACCGGTATGTTGAATTTTGTGTTTTCAAAGCATTGAACCACTTCTCCCGCGTGAACAGTTTTCCAAGCATTTCCATCTTGGCTGTATTGCATGGTGGGCAATCCAACGGTCATATACCATTCACCTTCAGCAAATCTCTTAACACCAAGTGAAGCCCACTCTATACCTTCTGCTAAAACATCCAATTGTATTTGCATGGTTACATTTTTATTTGGATTGATGGAGTTGGCTACCAACACTTGTTGGTCTTGTGTTACAAAAGAAATGTTGGCATGAGAGCGATCAGCATCAAACATGTCAGAGATGTCTAATCCCTCATCATAGCCTTCTTGTGCTTCAGGGTTCAAGATGACATTGGATTGATCCTTGAATTGTTCGTCTTGCGTGCTCAATTCCATCGCAAAAACAGGGTAACCTCCTTCGCTTCTTTCGAAAACCTTTGGAGAGCATCTGTTAACTTTAGAGGATTCTGGGAAGTTCACGATTTGACCACCTGAGGTGGCAATAACAAAGAAACTTTGGCTATGAGGAATAAACCTGCCAATCCCGTCAGGATAAGCTGTTGAGGTATTAAAGGTACCATCATTATTGTTATAATAGAGGTAGTTTGAACTCTGAAAATCATAAACAAAGTATGCACCTATGTTTGAGCTGTTATTTTCAACAACGCTCCAATCTATCTCGGAAGGAAAAGGGTTTGAAATTAAATTTCTTCCAAATGATTCCACAGCACCACTAGCTGTATAAGTGAGGTTAGCAGTTCTGGTTCCTTTGCCAAAGTATCCTGTGGGATTGATGGTTTTGGCGGATGAGTTGGTGAATACGTTGTAGCCCAACATTGGGTTTAATTGACCAGTAGTTGGATTAACTACTGTAAAACCAAAGTTAGTTACCCCAGAAAGGGTTTCATTGTACCACTTAATGGTATTGGATGTCATGGATAAGGCTGGATAAGAGACTCCGTTTACAGTTCTAGCACCCCAGGCCGCGGAGGGAGTAAGCCTTGTGCTCAGCGCACTGTTGGCAAACAAAGGGCAAGATAAGAAAAGCCAATTGCTCGCGGAGTTGGACGGGATAAAACGCTGTAACAAAATGGGACCAACAACGTCAGCTCCGCTTACAATGCGTTGGATTGATCCAGAGCAAGTTGCATTAGAAAGCAACGATAAACTTCCTCCAGTACCATTAGTTGTTAGGGTTCCCGCATCGGGATAAACAGCATTGGACACAAAAATAGGGGCGTTTAAAGTAACGCCAGCGCTGTTGTTTATAGTAAGATCCATGAATTGTGTGCCTACAGTTCCACCAATGGTTTGTGCAGTTGATCCGGCCATAATAACCTCGCATCCATCAGAGCAACAGCTGCTGCCAAACTTTGGAACAAAGGAGTTGGTGGCATTGTTATTGGTCCAGTTACCGCTTAGGGTTAGGCTTTGTGCAGCGCCATTGGCGGTTAAACTTCCTCCGGAAGAGATGGTAACATCTGATAAATTGTAAGACCCGTCTATCGCTACGGCGTGTTTAACAACGATATCTGTATTGGTATTGAAAGCAGGAGTAACTGCAGGGCCACCATCTGTTAATGACCAGACTGAATTACTGCTCATATTGCCCGCTGCTATGCTAAAATAAGTGGCAGCATTTGAGGTTTGAGAAATGCTCAAATCATCAAAAGAGAAGTTGTTATAAACGGAGTTGGCAACAGGAACGCCGGAGGCTGTCGTATACAGTGTGGTTAATCCAACAAAACTCATGTTATTGTAAGTTAAGTCGGTCAAAGCGGCACTGCTAACATCAGTTGTGCCGTTGCCATCAAAGTCTACATCAACGGTCCATGATCCGGTTGCACTTCTATTCACGGTTATCCCCACTGCGTTTGGAATACTCTGAGCTCCATATCCCCATGCGGCGCTGGATGTGAGAGAAATGGTAGTCGGCCCAGTAGCAGAACTGATGCCCCCATTGATTTCGTTTAATCTAACAGCCACACCCTCATCAATACGCATCAATTGTAATTTTCTTGTGTTGTTAGGCGCTGATCCAAATGGATTGATACCTATTGCGTACCCAGAAAACTTTTCACTTGGCGTTCCATAAGCCACATTGCCTGTGGAACTGATGAATGGTGTTGAGACGTTAGATGCTAGTACAACCCAAAACTTGGATGCCGAGCTTACACTTTTGGCAAAAGTGTTGACTTTAAAACTCCAGGTTGTATTTACACCAGAAATATTGCTCATATTGTTAGGAACAGCAGTCGATGCAGAGGTGTAAACGGAACTTCCGGATGTATATCCATTATTGCTATGTCTTATGGATCCAGCACCATTGATGGGGGTTGAGGTGTCGTGTGCCCAGTGCCCATTGGTGGTCCAAGTCCCTGGAATTCCGCTGTTGAAATCTGCAGTTACTTGAGACTTGGAGTCAAGCACGAGTGTGAACATCGCAAAAGAAACAATCCAAAGCTTCAAGGGTAAATTTCTAGTCATACTAAAATCTTTTGCCCGAATTTACGAAGAAATGAATGAAAGGTTGCAATTTTTGGGGTTACTGATTTCTTAATAAATGTTTTATGCTTTCATTTGCATCGTGAAAACAGTTAGAAAGTGGGCCATTATTGTTGCTGCCGGGAGGGGAAATAGATTTGGCAGTGAATTACCCAAACAGTTTGTGTTGCTGAACAATAAACCTGTCCTCCAGCACAGCATGGACGTTTTTGAGGCTTTGAATTACCAAATTGTTGTCGTTATTCATCCAGATGATCAATCTTATTTTGCTGAACTTTGTGAAAAACACCAGTTCCCACATCATCAGATAGCTTTGGGTGGGAAAGAACGTTTTCATTCCGTTCAAAATGCATTGGCAGTTGTTCCCAATAGCGCGGAGCTTGTGCTCATCCATGATGCCGCACGTCCCAATATCGATAGTGGATTTATTCAAAGATTAGAGACTGAACTTGATACAAGGGATAACGCGATTCCTGCGTTGCCGTTGAGTGATAGTTTGAGAATGAGAAAAGATGAAAAGTGGTGTTCAGTGCATCGGGATGATTTTCGCATTATCCAGACACCTCAGTTTTTTAGAGCTACAGCGCTGAAAAAAGCATATCAACAGGATTATACCAAAGCATTCACAGACGACGCGTCAGTTTTGGAGGCAGATGGCGGATTAATCCATTTGGTAGAGGGGAAGAATGGAAATATCAAAATCACCATTGCGCAAGATTTGCAATGGATGTCCTTTTTAATGTCGAACAATGAAGATCATGAAAATTAAAAGCTTGGTATGCATCGCGGTTCTATCAATTTGCGCGATTTTAGCACCACAAAAATTATTGAGTCAAAAAAAAGTAAAGATGAGCGCACCAAAACCAGCTAAGAAAGACGTTGTATTGGAATACAAAGTGGGAAATGAAGTGAAAGATACGCGGATTGATTCCTATTATTGGATGCGCTTGACGGATGAACAGAAAGAGGCTCCTCAACCTGATGCGCAAACCCAAGAGGTTCTGGATTATTTGCATGCAGAAAATGCCTACACCAAATCTATTATGTCTCCAACAGAGGCTTTGCAAGAGAAGCTTTTTGCAGAAATGAAGGGTAGAATAAAGGAGACGGACCAAAGCGTCCCCACCAAGGATAATGGCTATTGGTATTACACGCGGTATGAGCAAGGAAAAGATTATGCTTTTTATTGTCGCAAAAAGGAAAGCATGGAGACAGGTGTGGAAGAAGTATTGATTGACGGACCAGCCTTGGCCGCCGGAAAATCCTATTGGGCATTGGGAGGAATGACCATCAGTGAAGACAACCAATGGATGGCATACGGTGTGGATGAAGTTAGTAGAAGGGTGTACCAAGTGTTTTTTAAGAATCTTTCTACGGGTGAAGTGATTGCCGATATGTTGGAGGGAACAACAGGCAGAGCTACATGGGCATCAGACAACAAAACGGTATTCTATTCGAAAAGAGATCCGCAGACTTTGCGAGAGTTTCAGATATGGAGACACATTGTAGGGACCAATCAAGCAGAAGATGTTTTGGTCTTTGAAGAGAAAGACGAAACCTATTCTTGTTTTGTCTTTAAAACCAAAAGTGAGCAGTACTTGATTATTGGAAGCAGTCAGACTTTGTCCTCTGAATACAGGGTATTGGAAGCCAACAATCCCAATGGTACTTTTCGAATTGTTCATCCTAGAGAAAAGGAGTTGGAATACGCAGTAGATCATTTTGAAGATTCATTTTACATCACGACCAACTGGGAGGCAAAGAATTTTAGATTGATGAAGTGCCCGTTGGACAAAACGGCCAAGGAGAATTGGGTAGAAGTTATACCTCACAGAAGCGATGTGTTGTTGGAGGGTGTGGAGATGTTTAAGGAATATATGGTCATTGACGAGCGTCAAAATGGTTTGACCCAATTGCGCATCAAGCGTTGGGATGGAACATTGGAGTATTATATGCCTTTCCAAGATGCAGCGTATTCTGCAGGTGTTGGTGCCAATCCCGATTTTAATACTGAGATTTTACGCTATGGTTACTCCTCAATGGTAACGCCATCAAGTACGTTTGATTTTAATATGCGTACCAAAGAGCAAGTATTGTTGAAGCAACAAGAAGTTGTCGGAGGATACAACGCAGCAGATTACCATTGTGAGCGATTGATGGTTCCTGTGACTGATGGAACTTTGGTTCCAGTTTCATTGGTGTATAAGAAAGGTTTTGAAAAAAATGCGCAAGCTCCATTGTTACTTTATGCATACGGTAGTTATGGATACAGTTTGGATGCAGGTTTCAGTTCAGGGCGATTATCACTGTTGGATCGCGGATTTGTTTATGCCATAGCCCATATCCGAGGTGGACAAGAGATGGGTCGTGAGTGGTATGAGAATGGTAAATTGTTGAAGAAGAAAAATACTTTTACTGATTTTATTGATTGTGGGCAGTATTTGGTCAATCAGAAATATACCAGTGCAGATAAATTGTTTGCCATGGGAGGAAGTGCAGGCGGATTGTTGATGGGTGCGGTGGCCAACATGGCTCCTGCATTGTTCAAAGGAATTGTTTCAGCCGTTCCTTTTGTTGATGTAGTAACGACGATGCTGGATGAAACCATTCCATTAACCACTTTTGAATATGACGAATGGGGAAATCCAAACGATCCCATTTACTACGATTACATGAAGTCTTATTCCCCAATTGACAATATAGAACGAAAAGATTATCCCAATGTTTTGGTCACTACTGGTTATTGGGACAGTCAAGTTCAGTATTGGGAGCCGGCCAAGTACGTAGCCAAATTGCGCGAGATGAAGACCAATGATACCCAACTGCTTTTTCACATCAATATGGATGCAGGACACGGGGGTAAATCTGGTCGTTTTGAAGCCTTGAAAGAAGTGGCATTAGAATATGCATTTATGATGCAATTGGTAGGAATTAAAGATTGATTTAAAAGTCAATCTTTCTTTCTCTTAATTCTTGTAATAAATCCATCTCAGCTGTAAGATGCATTGTCTGTAATCCAGCCTTTTGAGCGCCTTGCACGTGTTGGATGGAGTCATCTATGAAAAGTGTTTCTTCAGCGGTGAGCTGATGCAATTCCAAGAGGTGAGTGAAAGTTTCGGGATGCGGTTTTCGTTTGCCCAAAACTTGACTGTAATGGACCACTTCAAATCCGGCAATGAAATTTTCATAATCACCATTGTCTTTCATCATCTGCTCAAATGCTGGAACGTGAATTGCGTTGGTATTGCTCAATAAGAATGTCCGATAGCCGGCATTTTTGATGGCAGGAATGGCCTCAATTCTGTCTGAAATGGGGTGTAATAATATGCTATTCCAAGCTTCCATGACTGCTTCATGTGAAGCGCGGGGCATTTGATTATACAAATGATTCATGAATTCGCTTGGTTCAATGGCGCCAATCTCCAATTTATCGTAAATGGGATTTTGATTGGCCTGAGAGTACTCAGCGGTGAATCCGTCCCATCCCAATTTGGAGAAACCCACTGCAGGGGCGTTGTAATCTATAGCAAAGAGTACTCCGCCAAAGTCAAAAATAATATTCTTGATGCTCATTATCTTTTGGTCCAAGCACGCGGATCAACGGTTAAAACTTTGGCGCGAAGTTGTGCCTCGTCTTTATCGTTTTTTGCAGTACCGTAAACTGCATAGAAATAATCTTGGAAAGGAATGACCTGAGCATTGGCAAATCCTTGATTTTTCATTTCGTTTACTTGTTCTTGCGCGTTGTTTTTGGATTTGAAAACACCACCGACAACCCAGGATTTTCCCCATTCACTGTTGGGCCTTTTTGTGGTTGAACGCGCAGTAACAACAGGTTTAATTTCGCTTTCTTGGGTATCGTTGATTTCAGTGATTTCCACTTTTTGGGTGGCAAGTTGAGCAACTGCTATCGGTTCAGCATTCCAAAGGTTTAAAAACTCTTTTTGAAAGTTCTGTGCAGTTGGTTCAATATCAATATTGGGCACAGAAGGTCGTTCAGATTTTTGAACGGAAGATATTGATAATTCCGGATTCCAACCTGCAGTGTCTGTATTGGTCGTGTTGTGTTGAAAGACAAAAAGACCGGAGGCAAGTAAAACGGCTACAGAAGCGGCTACTGCCAATTTTTTCCAAGCGGTTTTTGTCGTTTGAATGCCAGAAGGCATTTGACTTTTTGCTGGGAGTTGAATATTACTCAATCCAAACGAAGTGAAATCAGTAATGAATTTCTCATTTGGTACAAATTGCATTTGCCCTTGCGCATCGGTCCAAAGCGTTCCAATGCCATCCAAGTGTGCCTTTTGTCCATTGGCCAAATGATTCAATATCTGTTGGGTCCATTGGTCCAATTCTACCTGCGCTTTGGTAATGGTTTCACCTGTGCTTTTCACATAATTGTTTAGAAGCAACCCATCACTTGTTGTGAGATGGCGGTTGAAACCCAACTGTTTGCTAGGCGGTTGAATGGAATGATTGATGGGATGAATAACTGCACTCTTGTAAAAAGTGACAAATCCGCCCAATTGCGGAACAATCACACAATCGTGCTTCAATAGTAACTGGGCTATGATAAATTCAAACTTCACCATTCAAAAATACAAAAAATGATTAGATGAATCGACTTAAAATATTTTCAAGATCCTCAGGGGTATCCACAGATGGGGTTTCTATCTGAGTTTCAAGGGTTAAGATTTGGTATCCATTGTCTAGCCACCTGAGCTGCTCCAAGGATTCTGCATGTTCCAATGCTGAGGGCTTTAGATTTTGAAGATTTTGAAGAAACGATGCGGAATAGGCATACATGCCCAGGTGTTTGAAGAAGCCCTTGAAGTCTTCTGATTTTTGGTGGTGAGGAATGGGGCTTCGCGAAAAATAAAGGGCTTTGCCCTCGATGCTTCGGGCGCACTTAACACGGTTGGGGTTGGTGTAATCATCATAAAATGGATTCCACTTCACCAAAGTGGCAATATCACAAGATGGGTCGATCATGGCTTGTGCCAATGCATCGATTTGTGAAACCTCCACAAGGGGTTCATCCCCTTGCACATTAATGATAGCTTGATATGTATTGGGAAAAGCTTGAAGCACTTCGGCACATCGGTCTGTGCCGCTTTGCGCCTCCTGGCTGGTCATCATGGCTTTTCCTCCAAAAGATTTTACCATATCAAAAATGCGTTGGTCATCCGTTGCCACCACCCATTCATTTACGTGTTGTGATAAAACACAACGATCCCAAACATGTTGAATCATGCTTTTTTGCCCAATCATGGCTAGCGGTTTACCGGGAAATCGGGTGCTGGCAAATCGCGCAGGGATGACACCTAGAATATTCATAGTTCAATGCTGTATTGGATGTTGATTAATCGAGTAGACTCAATGGCTAGCGGACGAATCGCATACAGTCGATTGGTAAGGTTGTTAACGCTAATGGTCAATTGTTGATTGTTCCAGTTGATACCTGCACGCGCATCAAAGATCCAATCCCCTTTTTGGTGTGATTCACGCCATTGAATAATACCTGGATTGAAGTTGACTTGTGTTGGGGCTTGAAGAGATAGTGCTTCTAAATTTTCAAAAGCATTGTCAATGTTTTGCATGTGGCTATTGTAACGGCTACTGAATCCAATATGCCAATGCGCTTGGCGCAATGAAACATCACCTCGGATAAGATGTTGCATGCGGTATTTTAGAATATTATTTCCGGGGTCGGAAGATGTGGTTTGGTAGCTGATTGGTACAAAATACTCATCATCAGTGGGTCTTGTTGAGTAGTTGTATTCTGGTGAGGTTGAGATGGGCTTGGTGTAGGTGTATCCGGCCAAAAGATCAATGTTTGTGCCCGGTCTAATCTCACCGGTTCCCATAATGCTCAGCTCAGCACCTTGAACCTGAGCGTTGCCCGTATTTAGGCTCTTAAATCCTAAACCAAATAAGTTGCCGGGATTAGGATTTTCTGCCCATTGACCAAAGGTAAACTCAATGAACTGATCAAATTTTTGCTGAAAAACGGCAGCATCTAAATACCCTTTGAATTGGCCCAATTGAAATCCTTGTTTGATTCCAAATTCCAAATTTTCAGAGGACTCTGGTTTTAGATCAGGATTGGCATATACTTTAACAGCACCCAAAGCGGTGATGATGAATTTCTCAGCGATGCTTGGAAAACGGAAACCTTGTCCGTATGAGGCCCTGAGGTGGGTATGCTCAAACCATTTGAAATTGATTCCGGCTCTGAAAACAGGTTTTTGTGATTTTTCTTGATTGATGGTGAATTGTTCTAAACGACAACCTGCAGAAAGGAACAATCTTTTTCTCCATTGACCATCAGCTTGAAAAAAAGCTGCGCGATTGCTGGCGTTATTTACGCCATCTGGGTTACCACCAATATACAACTCCCCCTTTGCTTGGGTTATGCTATTCACCGCGCCTATCGTTGTTCTAATTCCAGGAATTCCCCAGCTTTCCCAATCTTGCTGGTATTGGTATTCTGTGTAATAGACATCACTGTAATTTCCCTGCGCATTGTCGTTGTAATTGTCTAGTGATTGCCAGCGTGATTTGATGGAATGTTTGCTTCCTTTTTGGTTGTGGTATTCTATAAAAGGATCGAGGGCTGAAACCAACTGATAAGTGTATGTATTGGAACCACTGTAAGCACCAAATAGACCGTCTGTGCTGTTTTCCCAAATCAAAGTTGAAAGACTTTGGCTTTGTGCAACAATACCATTGACTCCATAGGAAAGACCTTGGATTTTTGGATTTCTGTGGCGCAATTGGAAGTTGATTCGGCTTCTGTTTTCACTGCTGTATCTATCCACGGTGAATGGATTTTGATCATAAGGCAAAACTTGACCAAGACTATCTTTATTGGGCCCCATGTGGCCATCATCCGCTTGAAGGGTTGCAGCCAAAAGCCATTCCCAATTGCCATTTTTTTGGCTGTGATTGAAAAAGTAACCTGCTTTTTTGTTTAATCCATTCCAATAATGATGTGGTCCTTTTGGAGCACTGTATACGCCTGACCAAACTTGGAATCTTGTTTTGGGTGTTGAAGTGGGATAAGCTGTTCTGAAGTGTATGACACCCGAAAGAGCAGAGCTGCCGTACAATACACTGCTTGCCCCTTTGATAATTTCCAATTGAGCAATATTTTCCATGGGCATAAAAGCCCAAGAGGCTTTACCAGCATCACCGCTTAAGATGGGAATATCATCAATCAAAACTTGAACACGTGAACCAGCGCCAAAGCTGTAACCACTTCCACTCCTGATTTGCGGCTCATCGTCAACGATGATAACTCCTGGCACTTGTTGCAATCCATCTTCTAGCGAAGTGACATTTTTATCTTGCAGCAAACGCGGTTGTATCACTTCCATGCTCATGGTCACGTTAGCGATGTCTTGCTGAAACTTACCTGCAGAAATGACCAATTGTTTAAAGTCCACTGATTTTTCTTTAAGAAAAATAAC
>CAZNVU010000067.1:0-13965 GCA_964576575.1 uncultured Chryseobacterium sp. | reverse complement strand
AAAAAATGGGAAATTCGCAAGCTGCTTTTGCATCGTGGTTTGCCCAATTCAAGGTGCCTGGCTCAAAGAACGGAGCATTGGTTTTCCAGAAATGTAAGGTAAAAGCCAAACCATCAGTCTGTCGGATGAAATGGATACCATGCGGAGCATCATCAGAAAAATCAGAAATGCCCATTCCATAAAACCAAACAATGATCAACAGCAAGAAGTACCGCATGAGGCTAAAGTACTTCATTTCAGCACAAAGAATCGTCTGAAAAAGTTGAAGGTTGAAATCCTGTTCATATCCCACAAAAAAAAAAGCAATTTGTGACTTTTGTTACTTGTGCATTGGTTAAATTTGACGCGCTAAACGCAAGGAATAATGACATCAACTTCACATTTATGGGATTACTTCCCAATCGTAATCATGGCTTTGATTGCTTTGGGATTTGTAGTAACCACCATGGTATTAACCCACACATTGGGTCCAAAACGACACGTTAAAATTAAAGAGGAAGCTTTTGAATGCGGAATTGAGTCAAAAGGCAACGCTAGAACACCTTTCTCTATCAAGTATTTCTTGGTGGCCATTTTGTTTGTTCTTTTTGACGTTGAGGTGATTTTCATGTACCCTTGGGCTGTGAACTTTACGGAGCTCGGAGTGTTTGGACTCTGGGAAATGTTCACTTTTATGGGATTGATGATAGTAGGCCTTGTGTACATCATTCGCAAAGGTGCATTGAATTGGGATTGATTTTTAATACAACATTGACAAATGCAAACAAGTGTAGATATTCATCCAGACCACAAGCCTGAAGGGCATGAAGGTTCTGGTTTTTTTGCCACTACTTTAGACAAAGCCGTTGGAATGGCGCGTGCCAATTCCTTATGGCCTCTGCCTTTTGCCACATCATGTTGTGGTATTGAGTTCATGGCCACCATGGCGTCCACCTATGACTTGGCTCGCTTTGGATCAGAACGCTTGAGTTTCTCTCCAAGACAAGCCGATTTATTGATGGTCATGGGAACCATTTCAAAGAAAATGGCCCCAGTTCTTAGACAAGTATACGAGCAAATGGCAGAACCGAAATGGGTTTTGAGCATGGGCGCTTGCGCATCATCTGGTGGCATTTTTGACACCTACAGTGTTTTACAAGGCATTGACCGCGTGATTCCTGTAGACGTTTACATCCCCGGTTGCCCGCCTCGACCTGAACAAGTTTTGGATGGCATCCTTAAAATTCAAGAATTGGCCAAATCTGAAGGCCTCAAAAGACGTCTAACCCCCGAGTACAAAGCCAAATTGGCTGCATACGGATTGGAATAATACCATGAGTGAATTACACGACAACATTTTACAAGCCTTGGAAGAACGTTTCCCTGGCGCAGTAATATCCTCTGGCGATGAAAGGGATTTTCCCGTTTTTCATTTGCAGAAAAATCAATTGATTGCAGTCCTTACTTTCTTGAAACAAGAAAAGGGATTCAATTTCTTGACCACCATGTGCGGAATTCACTACCCGGAACAAGGAGACCAAGAATTTTCATTGATGTATCAATTGCACAATATGGTACAAAACCAGCGCATTCGTTTTAAAGTTTTTATGCCAAAAAGTCAATTGGACAATCCTACCGTTACCACAATCTGGCCTACTGCCAATTGGATGGAGCGCGAAGCCTTTGACTTTTACGGTTTCAAATTCACTGGCCACCCTGATTTAAGAAGAATCTTGAACATGGATGAGATGAACTACCACCCTTTGAGAAAGGAGTATGCATTGGAAGATGCGGGTAGAGATGACAAAGAAGATAAATATTTTGGAAGATAACATGAGCACCAACGTTGACCTACAAAACAACATTGAGAAGGATTATACCACGCTCAATTTGGGACCAACCCACCCTGCTACGCACGGAATCTTTCAAAATGTATTGACCATGGATGGCGAGATTATCGTCAAGGCGGTTCCAACCATAGGATACATCCATCGTGCATTTGAAAAATTAGCAGAGCACAGACCATACAATCAAATTACTCCCATCACTGACCGATTAAATTACTGTTCCTCCCCCATCAACAACATGGGATGGCACATGACCGTTGAGAAGTTGATTGAATGTGAAGTTCCCAAACGTGCAGAATACTTGAGGGTTATTATCATGGAATTGGCGCGTATTGCTGACCACATTGTTTGCGATACCGTAATTGCAGTAGATACTGGCGCCATGACAGGCTTCTTGTATTTGTTCCAAGCCAGAGAAAAGATATATGAAATTTACGAGGCTATATGCGGTGCTCGTTTGACAACGAATATTGGGCGTATCGGAGGCATGGAGCGTGACTTTCCAGAAATTGCTTGGAAGAGAATTCACGACTTCATCAATGAGTTTCCGCAAGCTTTGAGTGAGTTTGATAAATTGGTTACACGCAATCGTATCTTTATGGATCGCACTGTAAATTGTGGGCCCATTAGTGCTGAACGAGCTTTGGACTATGGCTTCACGGGTCCAAATTTGAGAGCCGCCGGTGTAGATTATGATGTTCGCGTAATGAACCCTTATTCGTCTTACCAAGACTTTGATTTTAAAATTCCTGTCGGAACACAAGGGGATACTTTTGATCGTTATATGGTTCGTATGCAAGAGATGTGGGAAAGTTTGAGCATCATTAAGCAAGCCGTTGCCAAGATGCCCAAAGGTGAATTCCACGCTGATGTACCTGAGTTTTATCTTCCAGAAAAACAAGATGTGTATTCTAAGATGGAAGCTTTGATTTATCACTTTAAAATAGTGATGGGAGAAACTGATGTTCCTAAAGGTGAAGTATACCACGCTGTAGAAGGAGGCAACGGTGAATTGGGATACTACCTCATCAGTGATGGAGGAAGAACCCCATTCCGCTTGCACTTTAGAAGACCTTGTTACATATATTATCAAGCCTATTCAGAGATGATTGAAGGGGGCATGCTTTCAGATGCCATCTTAACCATGAGTAGCATGAACGTTATCGCAGGAGAATTAGACGCATAAACATGGAAAAGAAATACCAATTTTCAGCAGAAACATTGGCCTTGGTTCACAAAATCATGGCACGATATCCAGAAGGAAAACAAAAATCGGCATTGCTTCCCGTGTTGCATCTGGCACAAGCAGAATTCGACGGATGGTTGAGTTCGCAGGCCATGGACCATGTGGCAGAGGTGCTGAACATCACTCCCATTGAGGTTTACGAGGTAGCTAGCTTTTATTCCATGTACAATTTGAAGCCGGTGGGCAAATGCCTCTTGGAGGTATGCCGGACAAGTTCTTGTTGGTTGATGGGATCTGAAGACATTGTCAACCACATTGAGAAAAAACTGGGCATCAAGGATGGCGAAACCACCAATGATGGACAGTTCACTTTAAAAACAGTAGAGTGTTTGGGTTCTTGTGGCACCGCTCCTATGTTGCAATGCGGATCTGACTTTTATGAGAATTTGACCTTGGAAAAGGTAGACAACCTATTGGATAACTTGAGAAAAGATGGGGAAAGAAGAACCTACATCAAGGATCAAAAAGTAAGCATGGACTGATATGGGAAAGAAATTATTACTCGAACACATTGACGTTCCTGGAATCGAATCCTTGAATGTATACAGACAAAAAGGAGGCTACGACACCTTGAAAAAGGCGTTGTCTTCAATGACACCCGATCAAATTTTAGAAGAGGTAAAGACTTCAGGATTGCGCGGTCGTGGTGGAGCTGGTTTCCCAACAGGTATGAAATGGAGTTTCTTGGCCAAACCAGAAGGTGTGCCACGTTACTTGGTTTGCAATGCCGATGAATCAGAGCCTGGTACTTTCAAGGATCGCTACTTGATGGAAAAAATTCCTCACATTTTGATTGAAGGAATGATTGTTTCCAGTTTTGCATTAGGAGCCAATACTTCTTACATATACATCAGAGGAGAATATTTTTATGTTGCTCGCATTCTTGAAAATGCGATATCCGAGGCCTATGAGGCAGGATTGTTGGGGAAAAACATTTTGGGAAGTGGATATGACTTGGACTTGTATGTTCAAGTTGGAGGAGGAGCCTATATCTGTGGTGAGGAAACCGCATTGTTGGAATCATTGGAAGGCAAAAGAGGTAACCCTCGTATTAAACCTCCCTTCCCTGCCATAGCGGGATTGTACGGGTGTCCAACAGTAGTGAACAACGTTGAAACCATTGCTGCCGTTGTTCCCATAGTTAGAGACGGCGGTGCAGCGTATGCCGCAATTGGCATCGGAAAATCAACCGGTACCAAATTGATTTCGGCTTCTGGGCATTTGAATAAACCGGGGGTTTATGAAATTGAGCTGGGATTGCCCGTTGAAGAGTTTATTTATTCAGAAGAATATTGCGGAGGAATTAGAAACGGAAAGCAATTGAAGGCTGTTGTGGCTGGAGGTTCTTCTGTTCCAATCTTACCAGCTCATTTGATATTGAAGACTGCCACTGGCGAACCCCGTTTGATGTCCTATGAAGGATTGGCTGATGGCGGATTTGCCACAGGAACCATGTTGGGTTCTGGGGGCTTTATCGCCATGGATGAAGACAGCAGCATCGTAAAAAATCTTTGGACCTTCTCTCGTTTTTACCACCATGAAAGTTGCGGGCAATGTTCGCCTTGCCGTGAAGGAACTGGATGGATGGAAAAGATATTGCACAAGATCTTGCACGGGCATGGTACCTTATCGGACGTCGATTTGTTGTGGGATATCCAAAGCAAGATTGAAGGAAAAACTATATGTCCGCTAGGAGATGCGGCTGCATGGCCTGTTGCCAGTGCCATTAGACATTTCCGTCATGAATTTGAAGAGTATGTTCAGAAAGGACATTCCATCAAAGACGTAAAACATTACTACCGATTGAACCATTTACCAGAACCAGCGAACTAGTAATTATGCCAAAAGTAACGATAGACGGAGTAACCATCGAGGTGCCCAACGGCACAACCATCCTGGAAGCAGCCAGAATGATTGGTCCAGAAGTGGCCCCTCCCACCATGTGTTATTATTCCAAATTAAAAACCAGCGGTGGCTATTGCAGAACCTGCTTGGTGAAAGTTTCGCAAGGATCTGAAAAAGACCCTCGCCCCATGCCTAAACCAGTTGCATCTTGCAGAACGCAAGTGATGGATGGTATGGTTGTGGAAAACAACACTTCTCAAGAAATTCAAGAAGCCCGTGCAGGAGTTGTTGAGTTTCTTTTGGTCAATCACCCATTGGATTGTCCAGTGTGTGACCAAGCCGGTGAGTGTCACTTGCAAGACTTGGGATACGAGCATGGAAAGAGCGAAACCCGCTTTGAGTTTCCTCGTCGTGAATTTGAGCGCAAAGACATTGGTGATAAAATACAACTGCACATGAATCGTTGTATTTTGTGCTACCGTTGTGTAAAAACTGCTGATCAAGTGACAGATTGCCGTGTCCACGGCGTCATGAATCGCGGTGAAGTAGCCGAAATTTCCACCTACATTGAAAAATCCATTGACAACGATTTCTCTGGAAACGTGATTGATGTTTGTCCAGTTGGAGCTTTGACCGATAAAACTTTCCGCTTCCAAAGCCGTGTTTGGTTTACCAAGCCTGTGGATGCGCACCGCGATTGCGACAAGTGCTGCGGTAAAGTAAGATTGTGGTACAAAGGAAACGAAGTATTGCGCGTAACTGCACGCAAAGACCAATGGGGCGAAGTGGAAAGTTATGATGGCAAAACCGGATGGATTTGCAACACTTGTCGTTTTGACAAAAAGACAACAGCCGATTGGACCATCGATGGACCTTCAAAAATCAGTCGCCACTCTGTGATTTCAGCCAACCATTACAACAGCCTCAAAGCTTTGAAGTCAACCCTAGACCGTCAGAAGGATGCCCTTCCTCATGGAGAGAAAGTGACTTTAGGACATGGTGCATTGGATCCCAATAACGAAAGCAAATAAGCCATGACAGACAGCATGTTGATTTATAAGATAATTTTATGTGTCATCGTATTTGCGATTTCCTTGGGTGCCGCTGCATACATGACATGGGGTGAAAGAAAATTGGCCGCCTGGTTACAAGACCGCGTAGGTCCTAACCGTGCAGGTCCTCTTGGGTTATTGCAACCGATTGCAGATGGAATCAAGATGATTTTCAAGGAGGAGATGATCCCTACCCACTCCAATCGTTGGTTGTTTATTCTAGGCCCTTGCTTTTTCATGTTGTGCGCTTGCATGACAGGAGTCGTAATTCCATGGGGAGCAGGATGGGAAGCAGGAGGAACCATATTCCCTATGCAAGTAACAGACATCAATATCGGACTGCTTTATTTGTTGGGCGTTGTTTCCATTGGTGTCTATGGTGTGATGATCGGAGGTTGGGCCTCCAATAACAAATATTCCTTATTGGGAGCATTGCGCGCTTCTTCACAAATGATCTCATACGAAGTAGCTATGGGATTGGCTTTGATTGCTTTAGTGATGATGACAGGAACCTTGAGTTTAAAGGAAATCGTTGCGCAGCAAGACCAAGGTTTATCATATGTGGTTTACCAACCATTGGGCTTTATCATCTTCATCATCTGTGCTTTTGCAGAAACCAATCGTGCGCCTTTTGACTTGCCAGAGTGTGAATCTGAATTGGTAGGTGGATACCACACGGAGTACTCATCGATGAAATTGGGATTCTTCTTGTTTGCTGAATACATCAACATGTTCATCAGTTCAGCCATCATGGCCTCCTTGTATTTTGGTGGATACAACTTCCCTTTCCAACATGAGTTGGGATTGGATGGCAATTTGTTGACCGCAGTTCAAACCGCAGTATTCTTCGGAAAAATATTCATTTTCATTTTCGTATTCATGTGGGTTCGTTGGACACTTCCTCGATTCCGTTATGATCAGTTGATGAATTTGGGATGGAAAGTGTTGTTGCCATTGGCCATTGCCAATATCATCATCACTGGTTTTGTAATGTTGTTCATGGGTAAATTAGGATAGTTATGATGCAGTTAACCAATCGATCAATGCAGGTCGCCAAGAAGGAACTCACTTTGATGGAGCGCTTGTATTTTCCAGCGATCATCAAAGGGATGTTGATTACCCTTTCTCACTTGTTCAAAAGAAAAGCCACAATTAAATATCCTGATCAAACACGTGAGTTGTCTGCAGTATACCGCGGCCAGCACGTATTGAAAAGAGATGAGGCAGGAGCAGAAAGATGCACCGCATGCGGACTTTGTGCAGTAGCTTGCCCTGCAGAGGCCATTACCATGGAATCCGCTGAGCGCAAAAAAGGTGAGGAGTCAATGTACCGCGAAGAGAAGTACGCCAAGATCTATGAGATCAATATGCTGCGTTGCATCTTCTGTGGTTTGTGTGAGGAAGCTTGCCCTAAAGAGGCCATCTTCTTAACTGATCGCATCGTACCATCCAGCTTTACTCGCGGTGAAGAAGTATTTGGCAAAGACAAGTTGGTTGAAACGGTTGAACACCGCGTAGATGTAACCAAGCGTCAAACCCCAGAGGTATTGGATTTCAAGACTGACAAAAAACACTACCACAATCAAACCTTTTTAGACAAGAAAAAATAATCATGCTTACGGAATACGCCTTTTGGTTTTTATCCTTTGTCGCTGTGTTCAGCGGCATTGCCGTGATCATTAGTAAGAACCCTGTTTACAGTGTCCTTTACTTGATCATGACTTTCTTCTCCATTGCCGGTCATTACTTTTTAATGAATGCCCAATTTCTAGCAGCGGTTCACATCATTGTCTATGCAGGTGCTATTATGGTTTTGTTCTTGTATGTCATCATGATGTTGAATTTGAACAATATCGAAGTTGAAAAAAGAAGTAACGCTTTGCGTTTGGCCGCTGTTGTTTCTGCTGGTCTTTTGCTTACGATTTTGAGCGGCGCTGCACAAAAAGCAGATCAAATAACATTGGCAGAGAAGACAACTGCTCCATCAGGCTTGGTGGAAAATCTAGGAATTGCTTTGTACAAAAATTACCTACTTCCTTTTGAATTGGCATCTGTTCTTTTCTTATCCGCCATGGTGGGCGCTGTTTATTTGTCCAAGAAAAACTTAAACGAAACCCAAGCGTAATATGGAAATTCTACACAATATAACTATTAACCATTACTTGGGTTTAAGCACAGTACTTTTTGCACTGGGCGTTTTTGGAATGTTATTAAGAAAAAATGCCATCATCATTTTCATGTGTGTTGAGTTGATGCTCAATGCAGTGAACTTGGCCTTGGTGTCTTTCTCCAAAATGCACGGAGATACGGACGGACAAATTTTTGTATTCTTCATCATGGTTGTGGCCGCTGCTGAGGTGGCTGTAGGTTTGGCCATTTTGATGATGCTTTACCGCAATCGCCACACCACGGATACAGATACATTAACCGATTTGAAAGGATAGTTATGGAGAAATTAGTTGCACTTATCCCTTTGTTTCCATTATTGGGATTTTTATACATTACCTTTTTTGGTAAAAACCAAAGCAAGGCCACAGCAGGAGGCATAGCCACTGCAATGGTTGGTCTGTCTTTCGTTTTGGCCATCTTTGTTTTCACGACACAAATGCACGGCGCTCATGCCACTTTTGTCAAGGTTTTGGATTGGATTCATGTAGGCAGTTTTCATGTGGATATCAGCTTTGTTGTTGATCCTTTGAGCTCACTGTACATCCTTTTCATCACTGGTGTTGGATCGTTGATCCACCTCTACTCCATCGGTTATATGCATGACGACGACGGATTCCACCGTTTCATGTCCTATCTCAATTTGTTCGTTTTCTTCATGCTCTTGTTGGTATTGGGAGACAATTTGTTGTTGTTGTTTGTAGGTTGGGAAGGTGTTGGTGTTTGTTCCTTTATGCTCATTGGCTTTTGGTACAAAGACCACGCGAACAACAACGCAGCCAAGAAAGCCTTTGTCATCAACCGCGTTGGAGATTTGGGTTTGATTTTGGGAATGTCCTTGATCTTTGTGCAATGTGGTAGTTTAAATTACAACGACCTCTTGATTGGTGGTTCTGGTATAATGCACTTGGGCAAATGGGCCACTTTGGGTGCCATTCTTTTGTTCATTGGCGCAATGGGTAAGTCAGCGCAATTTCCTTTACACACTTGGCTTCCCGATGCGATGGCTGGTCCAACGCCAGTATCTGCTTTGATTCACGCAGCTACCATGGTGACAGCTGGTATTTATTTAGTGGCTCGTTTCAGCGATTTGTTTGCCATGTCAGAAGGTGCGAGTCAATTGGTCACTTGGGCTGGTGTGATAACGGCGTTGATGGGTGCGAGCATCGCTTTGACGCAGAACGATATCAAGAAAGTACTGGCCTATTCTACTGTCAGTCAATTGGGATTCATGTTTGCTGCTTTGGGAATGGGAGCTTATACCATTGCAGTATTTCACGTGGTGACTCATGCTTTCTTTAAAGCCTTGTTGTTCCTGGGTTCAGGTTCTGTCATTCACGCAATGGGTGGAGAACAAGACATCCGAAGAATGGGAGGTTTAAAAAGCCACATGCCAACTACCTATTGGACATTCTTGGTAGGTACCATTGCCATTGCTGGAATTTTCCCTTTTGCAGGTTTCTTCTCCAAAGATCAAATCTTGGCACATGCCATGGAAAACAACACCACTGTTTTTGTTCTTTTGATGTTGGCCGCAGCGGGTACCGCATTTTACATGTTCCGCATGTTCTACTTGACCTTCCATGGTCAGTTCCGCGGCACACATGAGCAAGAGCATCATTTGCACGAGTCGCCAAAAACCATGACCATTCCCTTGGTCGTATTGGCCATTGCTTCTACTGTTGGTGGTTTTATGGGATTCCCACACGCCATTGGTCACGCCATGCACATTGAACATGCCTTGGATCATTTCCTTTCCGGAAGTATTGATTTGGCGCATTCACACATGAGCGTTGCGACTGAAATTGTACTGGCATTGATATCAATGGCCATTGCAGGTTTGATGATTTTGTTGGCTTACAACATGTACATCAAAAATGCGACTCCTGTTTTGGAAGACAATGAAATCAATAGCCCATTGCACAAATTGCTTTGGAAGAAATATGGCATTGATGAATTGTACGATAATCTTTTCCGCAAGCCCGTTGACGCTTTGAGCGCAGGATTGCACCATTGGGTGGAACAAAAAATGTTATTGGGTATTGTAGATGGTTCGGGTGATGCCGCCAAAGGCATTGGTCGTTTATTACAACCGTTGCACAATGGACAAATCGTTACGTATTTGTTGGCCATTATCGTTGGTTTAATCGCTTTAATTTTTGCTCTGTAAGTTATGATCGCACTTTCTATATTTTTGATTCCCTTGTTGACCAGTTTATTGCTGTTCAATACAAAATCCGGCAATGCAGGAAAAACCGCATTGACCAGTCTTTTGTTGATGTTATTGGTGGCCATTGGTGGTCGCATTGCATCTGCTTATGGTGTTCAATCTGAAATTTCATTTCCCTTAATTTCTGGCATTGGTTTCTCTTTTCATTTGTTGTGGGATGGTCCCGCTTTCTTGATGGTATTATTGACCATCATTGCCGGTTTGGGTATTGTGTATTTCAGTCAAGACAAAGAAATTCACAGCGCCAACCGTTTTTATGGTTGGATCATGATGATGTTGGCGGCCATGATCGGCGCCTTCTTGGCCGGTGATGCTTTGTTGTTTTACTTGTGTTATGAGTGGGCTTTGATTCCTATTTTCTTCTTGATCTTGAAATGGGGACATGGTGAACATCTTTCGCACATCACCATGCGCTTCTTCTTGTATACCTTATTCGGATCTTTGTTCATGATGTTGGCTTTGTTGTATGTTCATCAAAGCATGGCTAATCCAAGCTTTGAGATCAACGCCATGTGGGCCGCTGGAAAAGCGTTGAGCATCAGCGAACAAGGATGGGTATTTGCAGGATTGTTCATCGCCTTTGCCGTTAAAATGCCGGTATTCCCATTCCATTCTTGGCAGCCCTCCACCTATGATCATGCTCCTATCCAAGGAACCATGTTATTGGCTGCTGTGATGTTGAAGATGGCTACTTTTGGTTTGGTGCGTTGGGCATTGCCCATGACAGCGGCGGGAATTGCCGTCAATGGTCATTGGGCCATTTTATTATCTGTCATCAGTGTTGTCTATGCGTCCTTTATGGCCTTGACCCAAAAACGCTTGAAGATGATGATTGCCTACTCTTCTGTTGCCCACGTTGGAATGATAGCAGCCGGTGTTTTGTCCAACACCGATCAAGGATCAGTAGGCGGTATGTTTGAAATGTTCTCTCACGGTATCTTGGCGGTTGCCATGTTTGTGGTTTATGCTATTATTGAGAAAAGAGTGGGACATGATCGCATCCATGACATGGGGGGTATCAGAACTGCTGCTCCAGCCTTTGCGTTTTTGACCTTTATCTTGGTGATGTGCAATGTGGCATTGCCATTCACCTCAGGATTTGTTGGTGAGTTCTTGCTGTTGCAAGGATTGGCCCATTATAGCTTGACCTACACCGCTATTGCAGGATTGTCAGTCATCCTTGGAGCTGCATACATGCTCAGAGGTTTTCAAGCGATGTTCTTGGGTGGAAATGCCATCACGTTTGAAGCATTGACAGGAAGAGAGAAAAACATCTTGGCCATTGCAGTCATCTTGGTGATTGTGTTGGGCGTGTATCCACATACATTATTACAATTGATCCAAAACGTATACTAAATAATTAACGATGATTATTTTACTGATTTCAGCATTATTGGGCGTGTCATTATTGGCATTAGAGATATTTAAATTGCGCAGTTGGATGATGCCATTGATGGCACTTGCGTTCTTGGCCATCATTGGTGGAACCTTTGCCACTTGGGGATTGAATGAAGATGTGATGATGCAAGGGATGATCGTGATGGACGCCTATGCATTACGCACCACAGCCATCCTTTCCATCTTGGCGTTATTTTGGTTGTTGACACAAAATACAAACATTCAAAAGACTGGAAACAGTTCTGATTTGTTTGCTTTATTGGCCTTTAGTTTTTGCGGAGCGGTATTGATGACCAATTTCACCAACTTGGTGATGTTGTTTTTGGCCATTGAAATCTTGAGCATCCCTGTTTATGTTTTGGCTGCCAGCAACCGTTCCAGTCAGTTGTCCAACGAAAGTGGATTCAAGTATTTTATTTTGGGATCCGCTGCATCAGCCGTATTGTTGTTTGGCATTGCGTTGTTGTATGGTGCAACAGGAAGTTTTGATCTGTACACCATTCATGATGCTTTGCAAAGCGGAACCATTGGACCTTTGTCATGGGTAGGATTGGCGATGATCTTAACTGGATTTGGATTTAAAATATCCGTTGCCCCTTTCCATTTCTGGGCACCTGATGTGTACCAAGGCGCACCAACACCCATCACCGGATGGATGGCGACAGTGGTTAAAGGAGCTGCAATCTTTGGGATGTACCGTTTATTCAAAGGAGCCTTTGATGGCGCGATGCCACAATTGGAAGGGATCATGGTCATCATCATAGCCATCACTTTGGTGGTATCAAATGGAATGGCAACTCTACAAAGCAATGTGAAGCGCATGTTGGCCTATTCCGGAATCAGCCATGCCGCCTTTATGTTGGCGACATTGATTGTTCCAGGATTTGACCCACAAAGCATTGTATTGTATGTATTGTCTTATGGCATTGCATCATTGATTGCCTTCTCAATATTGCAGAGCGTTGGCGAAACAGTTGGAGAGGAAATCAGCGCTTACAAAGGACTTGCACAAAGTCATCCTTTCTCAGCAGCTGCCATGAGCTTTGCATTGTTGTCCATGGCAGGTATTCCACCCTTGGCTGGGTTTTTCGGAAAATACTATGTTATCTCTGGGCTCATCAGCGCCCATCCCGGATTGACCATCATTATGGTATTGACCTCAGTAGTAGGGATGTATTACTATTTGAAAGTCATCTTTGCGATGTACCAAAAATCCAACACCCCAGCTCAAATCATTGAAGGCAACAAGTACTGGTTGTCATTGGGCATCATTGCTTTGATCGGCATGATGGTGGCGGTGCAGTGGATGTAAAGGGGTGAAGTAGGGGCGAATTGACATTCGCCCAGTAAATCAGTGGATCAGTAAATCAGAGGACTGGATAGAAAAACGCCTCATCCTAAATAGGTTTACGCAAAATAGAAAAAGCTCCCTGATGCCATAACAAAGTGAAGTGTGCATACAACTTCCATTCTAAAGGAAGACTCAACTCTCCTTTTCCAAACTACCCATCATGTTAAGATGTTCCTCAACAAACGAAATAAGAGGTTTAAATTTCTCCAACTTAGGGGATGATTGAAACTTACCTGCTTTCATCGCATCGCACAAATCAACAGAGGGTTTTTGTGTTGAAATTGTCTTTTTCCTAATCATATAACAAATTTAATCATTTTTGCAAGTAACGATGAAAACAATACTGCCATTTTGATGCGTTAACATCTCAATTCTTAACACTGAATTCCACCGCTCCACACTTTTTGCAATTTGCCTTCGAAACAATCTATCTCGCGAAATTGAATTTCCGGTAAAACTGATTTTCGCCTTTGGCTCAAAGGTTAAAAAAAGTTGAATGCAATGGCCCACAGTCTCCATGAGTCTCCCCAAATCACAATTGTTCGAAATAACATCATCCCTCAACAATTGGGACGCGGGGAATAAGGTGCTCGATTTTTTTCAACTTTGGAAAAGGTTGATCCATTGCGTTTATCATAGCGGCATGCATGGTATAATCAAACTTAGGATTTTTTTTAGATACATAAAATGCTTAGTATCTCTATTGTTTGAAACAAACTGATCACACAATGATCTATTCTGCGGACAATAATCCAAAAGACTCAAATGACAGAACCTATCAAAGATCTAAAAAGGAATTAACCAATCAAAAGACGAACAGGCTTACCAAGGCCTTGTTCAAAGATTCTATA
>CAZNVU010000066.1:0-14115 GCA_964576575.1 uncultured Chryseobacterium sp. | reverse complement strand
TGGGCAATTTTTTAGGATGTCAACATCCAATATCAGGTATTGTCTATTGGGAAGCCATTTCCATTGATTCAACTTAACATTTGTCCCAACGGTGACAATTTGTTGCAATCCTGTAAAGTCTGTTCCTCGCGCCAATAACTCCAGGTGATTGCTCTGCATGCCAATCCACCAATTGGGAGGGTCACATTGAAGAACGGCAGGACCAGTAGGCTTTTTTTTATCCTCTTCCAAATTACCAAACATGGAATTTGACAGCAGGATTGTAGCACTAATGAACAAACTTTTAAGAATTTTTGAAAAAATCATTTTTAGTCAGCGAAAAGTTATTTTACTTTTGGAAAGTGTTAAAAGTACACCAAGTAAAACTAAACCCTAAAAGAAAATGAAAAAAATTTACACATTCGTAATGTCTGTGTTGGCCGCGGCGGTGATGAGTGCTCAAACGCCGGTGACCTTCACAGTAGACATTGCAGGCGCTGGCTTAACGCCAAGCGCGAACGGAGTTCACATCGCAGGAAGCTTCCAAGGTTGGAGCCCAAGTGCGACACCAATGAACGATAATGGTGATGGCTCTTTTTCAGTAACATTGGATTTGATGCCAGGTCATCATGAGTTCAAATTTTTGAACGGAAATGACTGGCCATTTGTTGAAGACGTTCCTAACATCTGTCAAGTTGAATTGAATGGTAACGATAACCGTCACGTTGAAGTTGGCGCAGATCCAATGACATATGCTGTTTGTTATGCATCATGCGCTTTGTGTGGAACAAACTCTGTTTTGTTGCGCGTTGACATGAGCATGGTAGATGCTGACGGTGATGGAATCAATGCAGAAGTTGGTGAAGACATCAGCCCTGCAGGTATTCATGTTGCCGGTAGCTTTAACGGCTGGGATCCAGCTTCGACAGAGTTAACACCTATGGGCAATAATGTCTATGGAGTTGTTTTACCATTGGCTGCTGGTGATTATCAGTACAAATTTATCAATGGCAACGCTTGGGGATTTGAGGAAGCTTCTTCAGGTGCATGTTTCACAGGTGGAAACAGAACCATTACAGTAGCTGATCCTAACATTTTGACTGACGCGGTATGTTTCGGTGCTTGTTCAACTTGTTTGATGCCAACCAACGTAACTTTCCGTGTGAACATGAGCAATGAAACAGTTTCTCCAAACGGTGTTCATATTGCAGGTAGTTTCCAAAACTGGTCTCCTGGTGATATGAACTGGGCTATGGTTGACATGGGCAACAACGTTTATGAGTTGACTAAGCCAATTCAGGCAGGTGCTTACCAATACAAGTTTGTGAATGGAAACGATTGGTCAGGTGCTGACAATGATAACGAATCTGTTCCTGCAGAATGTAACGTAAATGGTAACCGCAGCATTGATGTAACAGGTGCTAGTATGTTGGTTGAATATTGCTACAACCAGTGCACTGCTGATTGCATCATCGATCCAAACCCAGCTAACGTAACATTCCAAGTAGACATGGCTAACATGATTACATCAGCAACGTTCAATCCTGCTGTTGATACACTTTGGATGATTTCAGGTGCTACTGCTCCTCAATGGCAGGCTGGTAGAACAGTTATGACTGATGCGGATGGTGACCAAGTTTATGAGTGTGTCGTTAATATCTCTGGTCCAGCTTCTATCCAGTACAAGTATTTAACTGGTGCTGATGTAAATGCTCCGATCTTGGAAGAAGGTGTTGGTATCGATTCTACAGGTTGTGGAATTGACAATGGTGTTGGTGGATGGAACCGCACTTTTGTTAGAACAGGTGTTGATGAGACTACTGGTGTTTATTGTTTTGATCAGTGCACTGATTGTGATGGAAATCCAGTTATTGGTGTAGAAGAGGTGATTTTGAACAACAACGTTCAAATTTATCCTAACCCAACTGAAGGGTTGTTGAACATTGCCGTTCAAAGTGTGAATAATCAGGACGTTAAAGTTGAGGTTTACAACGCAATGGGTCAATTCATCATGGTGGAGAAGTTCAATAAAGTGGCTGCTGGTAAGAATACCCTTAGCTTGAATTTGAACAATGTTCCAACTGGTTTATACATTGTTGAAGTTACAGGAGCTCAATTGAATGAGACTTTCCGTGTAGCTGTGAAGTAAGAAATAGTTTTCAGGTAAAGAGGCCGTCCATTTGGGCGGCCTTTTTTTATTAATTGGGATAAATATGTAAGAAATTCCTAACAATTAAAAAATGTTTGGTTCATCTTTGAAAAAGATTTGCGGTGCATTATCGCCGCATGAAAATTACTATGGCAGATATCAATAGCATACTTCAATTGTTGGTCCCCAAAGACAAACGTTTTTTTCCACTTTTTGAAAAAAGTGCACATAGTTTAACCGACATGTCCAAGGCAATGGTGGAAGGACTTTCAGGCAATGATGTTGAGCGTATCAACATGTTGACCACTATTTCACAATTTGAAAAGCAAGGTGATGCATACACGGACGCAATTGTGCGTGAAGCCAATGCCATTTTTCTTGTTCCCTTTGATCGTGAGGATATTTATGAATTGGCTGTTGTATTGGATGATGTGGCTGATTTTATGCATGGAGCCGCTAAGAAAATCAATTTGTACAAGCCAAGACAAATTCACCCCAACATGATTGCCATAGCAAAGTTGATTCAGGAGCAATGTCATTCATTGAATCAAATCGTTGGTGAATTGCCTGAGATGTATTATTCAGAGCGCGTTCAAAAGTGCATTGCAGAAATCAGAAACAATGAGAAACGAGCAGAAGAATTAAGGGATGAGACTTTGGTAGCATTGTTCAATGAAGAAGATGACGTGATTGAAAAAATAAAGATCAAAGAAATCATTACTACTTTAACCCGATCAGCTGATAGTGCTGAAGTCGCAGCCTCCGTGATGGAAGGGATATTGGTGAAGGTTTCCTAGGAACAAAGTTACGGTTCAGTTGTTTTCAAAGGGATGGAGAAAGAGTACATTGAGATTTTAGGGGCCAGAGAAAACAATTTGAAAAACATTGACCTGGTCATTCCAAGGGATGAGCTTGTCGTCATTACTGGGTTAAGTGGAAGTGGAAAGTCGTCGTTGGCTTTTGATACCATTTATGCAGAAGGTCAGAGAAGATACATTGAAACCTTTGATGCTTATGCCCGTCAGTTTTTAGGAGAATTGGAACGGCCAGATGTTGACAAGATCAACGGTTTGTCTCCTGTTATTTCAATCGAGCAAAAAACGGTATCCAAGAACCCGCGTTCTACCGTTGGTACCATAACAGAAATTTACGACTTTTTACGGTTGCTCTATTCAAGGGCTTCAACGGCGTACAGCCACGTGTCTGGTTTGCCAATGGTCAAGTACAGCCAGGAGGAGATCATTGAGCGGATTAAGAAAGCTTTCAAAGGAAAGAAAATAGTTTTGCTCGCTCCAATTATCAAAGGTCGTAAAGGGCATTACAGAGAATTGTTTGAGCAATTCATGCGTCAAGGATTTGTGCGAGCGAGAGTGGATGGGGCTATGGTGGAATTGACCAAGGGCATGAAATTGGATCGTTACAAAATTCATGATATTGAAATTGTCATTGATCGTTTGGCCGGAAACGAGCCTGATAGCAGGCTCAAGGAATCTGTTAGGCTAGCCATGAAAATGGGAAAGGGTTCCATGATGGTGGTTCCCATGGAAGAGGGCCATCAAAAGTTACAGCATTACAGCCAATTTTTGATGTGCCCAGAGTCGGGGATTTCTTACCCTGAACCAGAACCCAATTTGTTTTCGTTCAACAGTCCTTACGGTGCTTGTCCCCATTGCAATGGGTTGGGAAATGTTGCGGAAATTGACTTAAAGAAAATTGTTCCGGATGACAAAATTTCCATCAAGAAGGGTGGAATTGCTCCATTGGGTGAGGCCAAACAGACATGGATATTTCAGCAAATAGATTCGATACTCAAAGGCTATGAAGTCTCTTTGACTACGCCGATAAAGGAAATACCAAAGGATGCCATTCAAGTTCTTTTTTACGGAACGGATGATGAGGTGGTGGTTACCCTTAACAATGGTCAAAGCATGCGTACCCGTTATGATGGAATCATTGCCTTCATAGAAAAACAGGCCGAGGATGAAGCCAGTCCCTCCATCAGAAGATGGGCTGAGAGCTTCATGAATAAGGTGAATTGTCCTGAGTGTGGAGGAGCGCGATTGAAAAAGGAGGCTTTGTATTTTAAGATTAATGGCAAACACATTTATGAGTTGGCATCCATGGATTTAAAGTTCCTTTCTCAATGGATGGAAACAGCCCATGAAGCTATGAATGAAAGGCAGTTAAAGATTGCCCGAGAGCCGCTCAAGGAGATCAAAGATCGTTTGCGTTTTCTCATGGATGTGGGTTTGGATTATCTCACCTTGCACCGCAGTTCTAAGACATTGAGTGGAGGAGAGGCGCAGCGCATTAGATTGGCTTCTCAGATTGGAGCGCAGTTGGTGGGTGTTTTGTATATTCTAGATGAACCCAGTATTGGATTGCATCAGCGGGATAATCAAAGACTGATCAATAGTTTGAAGTCCTTGCGCGATGTAGGAAACAGCGTTTTGGTGGTGGAGCATGATAAGGATATGATGCTCAGCGCTGACCATTTGATAGACATTGGTCCTCATGCAGGAGTTCATGGTGGAAAAGTTGTAGCTGAAGGTCCACCCAAAGAACACTTGAAAGGAATGAGCGTTACAGGGCAATATTTAAGTGGAAAAAGAAAAATTGCTGTTCCGCAAAAACGCAGAAAGGGAAATGGGAAAACACTGGAGTTGCAAGGCGCAAGAGGACACAATCTGAAAAACGTGAATCTAAAAATTCCGTTGGGAACGTTTACTTGCATAGCTGGCGTCAGTGGTGGTGGTAAGTCCAGTTTGGTGAACCATACGCTTTACCCCATTTTAGCGCATCATTTTTACGACAACCAAAGAAAACCTTTGCCATATAAGGCAATTAAAGGTTTGGAATATTTGGACAAAGTGGTGGAGATTGATCAAACCCCCATCGGGAGAACCCCTCGTTCCAATCCAAGCACTTATACTGGTATTTTTACGGATATACGACAATTGTTTGCTCAGCTTCCAGAAGCCAAGATTCGTGGATATCAACCCGGCCGTTTTAGTTTCAATGTGAGTGGAGGTCGATGTGAAACGTGCAAGGGTGGCGGAGTTAAGGTGATTGAGATGAATTTTCTTCCAGATGTGATGGTTGAATGTGAATCATGCAATGGCAAGCGATACAACAGAGAAACATTGGAGGTTAAATACAAAGGCAAGAGTATTGCGGATGTTTTGGATATGACGGTTGAAGAGGGAGTTGTCTTTTTTGAGAACCACCGCAATATCCACAACACATTGAAAACCCTGCAAGATGTTGGATTGGGTTACATTTCTTTGGGTCAACACAGTACCACACTCAGTGGTGGTGAAGCACAGCGGGTCAAGTTGAGCACGGAATTGTCCAAGCGAGACACAGGTAAGACCATTTACATATTGGACGAACCCACAACGGGGTTGCATTTTCAAGATGTAGAAATGCTGATCAATGTCCTCAACCGTTTGGTGGAAAGAGGGAATTCAGTTGTTGTTATTGAACACAATATGGATGTTATTAAAGTGGCTGATTTTATTGTCGATCTTGGTCCGGAGGGCGGGGAAGGCGGGGGAATGATCGTTGGTCAAGGAACACCGGAAGAATTAATAAAAATCAAAGCCAGTCATACGGGAAGATTCCTAAAAGAAGAATTGATGTCAAAGACAAAGAAGTAATTGATTTTCATTTGAATTGTTAACTTTAATTGACAACAAGGAAAAAGAAGCTAAAGTGTTTCTTCTTTTTTTTGCAACATGAAAACATTTTATACAATTATGCTTGCGATTGTGTTCTCCGTTGGAACTAACGCGCAAAACTTTCCGTATTTGATTGAAGCGTTTCAAGAGCCATATCAGCCTTTGGGAAGTCCGATAGATATTACAAATGATGAATTGTGGGATGATCCTGAATGGATGGTGTATCCTCCATTTCCTATTTATTATTTGGACGATACTTTAACCGAATTTATGGTGTCAGCCCCGGGCAATCAAATTTCTCAAGATTACTATTCAGATTCAGTAATTGATATCCTCATTCCTTATATGGCGGACCTCATGAATGCTTCACCAAATTCAATGGTAAGTCCAGTTGGCTATGAAATTGTGGGTAATGAACCCAACAGGATTTTTAAAATAGAATGGTCTAATGCCGGTTTTTACGATGAATATGAGCAAATTGGTAGTTTTTCTAATTTGGTTAGTTTTCAATTGTGGCTATATGAGACTTCGGGAAATTTCAGAGTACATTTTGGTCCTAGAAATTTTCGATCAATAGACAACTATCAGATATTTGGGAAGCCTACTATGTTGTTTTCTAGGAATATCAACATATCCTCGATTGATTTTACAAATGAAGGCTTTTGGACATTGGCCGGAGATCCAACTAATCCAACGATAGCATCGATTCCAATGTTTTCAGGTTTTCTATCGAATGATGAGTTGTTATTGTCAGATCCAGAAGAGGGCCAAGTATATTTTTTCTTTACCGAAAGTACTGTGAGCACGAAAGAACATATGGTACCAAAAATGGACGTTTATCCCAATCCAGCAATGGATTATGTTTTTCTTCAATCAGATCAGGACGATATAATTTCCGTTTTTGACTCAAATGGCAAGTTGGTAATGAGTGAGCAGATTAAAAAGGGAACTCAAACAATACATTTATCCGGATTGATGGACGGTTTGTATGTTTTGAAATCAATGAAAAATCCCACATTTAGTAAGAGAATTTCAAAGCTCTAACTCGATTTCTATTCCTGAAACCTCTCTGATGGTGATGACGATCATAGAGGTTTTTTGTTATTATATTCGCAATATGACCAATCCAACGCGATTATTTGATTTTCCGTACCACCAAATGGAGCAATATCCATTGACGGAAATGATTGTGACAAAGAAGGGAGAGCAATGGCAATCGATATCCACGGCTTCATTCATTCAACAAGTGGAAGCTTTGGCCCAAGGCCTTTTGGCTATGGGTATTGAAAGAGGAGACCGCATTGCCATCATCACTTCATACAACCGTTCAGAGTGGAATATCGTGGATCACGCAGCGCTCCAAATTGGCGCAGTAGATGTTCCCATTTATCCCACCATGACCGAGACCGATTACGAATATATTTTGAATCACTCTGAGGCCAAGATTATCTTTCTGTCGGATGAGGTGTTGTATGAAAAAGTGAAATCGATTTACGATCGATTAACTGCCCAACCAAAAGTGTTTTCATTTGATGAGGTTGCGGGATTGAAGATGTGGGATAGTTTTGCTATTCAAGACAACCAACTTTTGGATGAGTTAAAAAGCCGAAGGGATGCTGTTAAAGCGCAAGATTTGGCAACCATTATTTACACATCAGGTACAACTGGCCTTCCTAAAGGTGTCATGCTCAGCCATGAAAACATTGCTACCAATGTTGTCGCGTCCGATCCTCGTTTGCCACTGTTGGAAAAGGGCAATTCTGTTTCGTTGAGTTTCTTACCCTGTTGTCACATATTTGAGCGAATGCTTCATTATTTGTACATGTTGAATGGTGTCACCATCTACATGACCAATATGGAAAGTATCAAAGAGGATTTGAATCATTGCCAACCACATGTTTTTACTGCAGTTCCCAGATTGTTGGAAAAGGTTTACGATGGAATTGTTCAGAAAGGTCTAGCCAATACGGGTATTAAAAAAGTACTGTTTCAATGGGCTTTGAACTTGGCTTTAGAATGGGAGCCTTCTGGGAAATCATTCTCTTATCGTTTTCAATTAGGGCTAGCCAATAAGCTCGTATTTAGCAAGGTCAGAGGAGCTTTGGGATTGACGCGAATAGGAGCAATCGCATCGGGTAGTGCAGCTTTGCAGCCGCGGCTTGCTCGTTTTTTTAACGCAGCTGGAATGACGGTTTTAGAGGGGTATGGACTTACTGAAACTTCACCTGTAGTTACGGTCAATACTGTTCGTGGAGAGGATATGTTGCGCGTTGGATCTGTGGGTAAGCTGATAGATGGAGTGCAGGTTAAAATCATGGAGGACGGAGAGATTGCGGTCAATGGACCCAATGTGATGTTGGGATATTACAAGCAGCCAGAATTAACTGCGGAGGTGATCAAAGATGGTTGGTTTCATACGGGAGACATTGGTGAATTCAGAGATGGCTTTTTGGTGATTACAGATCGCAAGAAGGAAATGTTTAAGACCAGTGGAGGAAAATACGTAGCTCCACAAGTGATTGAGAATGCTTTGAAGGAATCTTTGTACATTGAACAATGCATGGTCATTGGTGAGAATCAAAAATTTCCTGGTGCGTTGGTGGTTCCTGATCGTTTGGTATTGGCAGAGATTGCTCGACAAAAAGGCATTGCTCAGGATCACGGAGATCAATGGTTGCACCATGACACCATCAAAGAATTGATTTGGCAAGACATCCTCAAAATCAATGTTCGATTTGGCAAATGGGAACAAGTGAAATCATTTCAAATTGTGAATGAGCCCTTCTCCATCAACAAAGGTGAAATTACGCCAACGCTGAAACTCAAGCGCAAGCGCATCATGGAGAATTACAGGCATTTGATTGACGCCATGTTCGGCGAATAAGAATTGATGAGCATCGACCAAAGTTTTATTGCATGGATTCATGAAAACCATACGTCTTTCGGCGATCGGTTCATGTGGTGGGTGAGTTACCGTGACACTAGTTTTTTTCTGTATTTGCTAATGTTGTTCACGCTCTTGCGTCGTTTTCAAATTTCCATTTGGAAAGTGGTTATTCTCTTTACGTTGCTGATTGTTTTCAATGATCAAATGGCTTCTTCTGTTTTTAAGCCGATGGTAGAAAGGTTGCGTCCCAGTCATGAACCTGCGTTGGAGGGTCTCTTGCATTTTGTCAAAGACAACAACGGTAATGAATACAAAGGCGGTCAGTTTGGATTCTATTCCAGTCATGCGGCCAATACAATGGCTGTCGCCGTTTTCTTTGTTTTGATATTGCGACCCATACATCGTTTTTGGACCATACTCTTGGCTGTTTGGGTATTACTCGTTGGTTTTTCAAGAATGTACTTGGGTGTGCATTACCTCACAGATGTTTTGATGGGTTGGTTCATGGGAGGGTTTTCTGCTTGGGCATTGTGGTATTCGATTCGTCAGCCTCTTTTAAAAAACAAAATCAAACTGGATTTACATTGATTGCCATTCAAAACCAGGATCCCAAAAGTGTTTTTCGAAATCCATGATTTGATCGTTTTCAACTTGAATGCCATCAGCTATCAGCCGATTCGCCATTTCATCGGGTCCAGGAAAATGAATTTTTCCAGTAAGCATTCCGTTTCGGTTTACAACCCTATGCGCGGGTAGGCTTTTATCACAAGCATTCATGGCATAGCCCACCAGACGAGCTCCTTTGGGTTTTCCCAATGCAGCAGCAATAGAGCCGTAAGTGGTTACTTTTCCTTTTGGAATGACTTTCACCAATTCATATATGGCTGCGTAAAACTCGTTCATGACAGGCTCAAAAATAGGGGATTCCTTCGTAATTTGCCGTCTGAAATGGAGAATATTAAAACGCACTTGGTGACCGGTGGATGTGGCTTTGTGGGCCGCAACATGGTGAAGCGACTATTGAATACAACCCAGGATCAAGTTGTTTTTATAGACAACTTGATGGTGGGAACACATCCGGATACTTGGCTCAATCATGAAACAGCTGTGAGGGGTGAAGATTATGTGGTCTACGATTCCCGTGCATTGTTTATCCATGATGATGCGTTGAAAGTAATGCGAAGACTAATGGACAATCCACAGCATTTTTCTGAAGATTATCCTTTTGATACAGATCGCATCGCAGATGTTTTTCACTTTGCGGCCATCGTTGGTGGACGCGCCAAGATTGATGGCGATCCCATGATGGTTGCATTGGACTTGGCAATAGATGCCGAGATGTTTTATTGGGCTGTGAATTACAAGCCTGAGCGATTGTTGTACCCCAGCTCTTCAGCGGCATATCCAGTGGATTTGCAAACCGTTGATGGCGCTATTGCTTTGAAAGAAAGTGATATCAATTTCAAGAAAATGGGAGAGCCTGATATGACTTACGGTTGGAGCAAATTGACTGGAGAGTTCTTAGCCAAAATTGCGGCTTCTCATTATGGTCTAAAGGTTACTTGCATTAGGCCGTTCAGCGGTTATGGTGAAGATCAAGATCTCACCTATCCAGTACCCGCCATTGCAGCAAGAGCAGCTCGAAAAGAAGATCCTTTTGAAGTCTGGGGCAGTGGTCATCAAGGTCGTGATTTTGTCCATATCGATGATGTGATTGATTGCATTTTATTGGCCATGGATCATATTCATGATGGAACGGCCATCAACATTGGAATGGGTAAGCTCACATCGTTTAGAGAGATCATTCAATTGTTCTGTCAATTCGCTGGTTATGAACCAACCATCAAACCCTTATTGGATAAGCCCGTTGGCGTGCATTCTCGCTACTGTGATATGACTTTTGTAGAAGAGAAATTGGGATGGAAGGCTAAGATTTCCACTGAAGAGGGAATGCGCCGTGTATACGAAGCTGCGCTTAAACAATTGAACGCATGAGCAAAGAGGTAGTGGTGTGTTTTGGTCCTGGTCCTTTGTTCAAAGGAGGGATTCAGAATTACAACACTTCATTGGCCTTGGCATTGGACAAACGCGGTGATTGCGAGGTTCACATTGTCTCTTGGACCCAACAATATCCTGCTATCATTCCACGAGAGTTTGTCGACAAGTCCAGCAAATCAGATTTGTTAAAGGACTCCAATGTCCAGGTGCATTACATTACCAATTACAATAACCCAATCACTTGGAGGGAGACGGTTCAGAAAATCAAGTCACTCAAAGCCAGTAAAGTCATTTTTCAATGGAGCATAGCCTTGCAAGGGTTGCCGTTGTATTTTATTGCAAAGGGATTGAAAGGACATTGTGAGGTGATTTTCGATGTTCATTTTGTACAGCAAAAAGAACACTCCGCCATAGATAAAGTATTGACAAAATGGGCATTGGGGAAGGCCGATACCATTATCGTTCATGCTTTGAAAACCTATGAAGAGTTGCAAAGTGTATTCCCTTCCAAGTCTTTTCATTTGACTGAGAATGGGGATCGCGGCTCCAACACGGTAATCAAATTGTTTCATCCCATTTATGATTTGTTCAAGCCTCAAGCGGATTTGGACCTTGAAAAATTGAAACAAGAATGGGGATTGAAGAAGCATGTTTTTTTGTTCTTTGGATTTATCAGACGATACAAAGGTTTGGATCAAGCCATCCAAGCATTTGCTAAGGTTAGGGCACAACGCGATGATGTTAGTTTGGTTATAGCAGGGGAGTCCTTTTGGAATACTTTGGACCAAAGCAAATGGAGTACACGTATCAAGCAAACTTTGTTTGGTTGGGCCAAGCGTATTTTGCTTAATAAAAAGGATGACGAACGAGAAGACCAACCTTTGGAGTGGATTCAAAAATTGGGTATTGAAAAGGACTGTTATGTCGTGAACCGTTTCATTGGCAACGAAGAAGTTCCTCCTTTTTTTCAAGTGAGTGATGCAGTATTGTTGTTTTATAGAACAGCGACACCTAGTGGTATTGAATCATTGAGTTACAATTTCGCATTGCCTTTGTTGGCAGCCCGAGTAGGACATTTTCCTGAAACCATTACAGATGGTTTCAACGGTTATTTGGCCAATGAATCGGACATTGATGATATGGCAAGGGTAATGATAAAATTTTTGGAACAGCCCATTTCTCGTGAGAATGTAAAACAGAAAACAGCGATGATGAGTTGGGAGCGTTATGCAGCGACCATCATGCATGCTTGATATGAAAATTGGCTACACCGGAAATAATTACCCAGAAAGGCGAAACATCATTGATCGCGTTTCCGATGTTGAATACAAGAATATCAGTCGCTATAATTTTTATGCATATCTGAATCGAATCAACTTTTGGTTGACGCAACGGGGTCGCTCACCATTGTTTGGTTCGGATTATTATCAATACCAATCCCTATTTCCTGCTGGAGTGGATGGGATACATTTTTTCAATAGTGTTAGTTACAGTAATACTCCATGGATCACGACTTTTGAAACCGTTTTGCCTTATTTCAACAAAATGAAATCAGGATTTAAACAAAATGATACTTTGCAAATGTTGACAGTCAATCCACTCATACATCGTGCTATGAGTGCTATGGTTCGACCCAATTGCAAAGCGCTTTTAGCGTTGTCCCAAAGTACAATGGACATTCAAAAAGCAGTTTTGCAATATTTTCCGGAGTACAATAAAATTATTTCTAGTAAAATCCAAGTATTGCATCCACCGCAGCAAGCTCAAACTTATCAGCCCAGAAATTGGGAAGGGAAATATAAATTGTTGTTTGTAGGAAGAGCCTTTTACCGAAAGGGAGGACAGGAGATGATTCATGCTCTAGAAACATTGCGCAAAGAGTTTCCCATTCACCTCACCATGGTATCGTCCTTTGATGTTGAATCGGGATGGCCAGGAATTGATTCGAAACAATTGAAGGAGGATCAAGAATGGTTGAGACAGCAAGATTGGGTAACCTGGTATGAGCAATTGCCCAACGAAAAAGTAATTGAGTTGATGCAAGAAAGTCATCTGGGACTATTGCCTACTTGGCAGGATACCTATGGTTATAGTGTTTTAGAAATGCAGGCCAATGGATGTCCGGTATTGACGACTGGTATTCGTTCATTGCCTGAAATCAATCCAGATCAGTGCGGATGGCGAATCAGACATAACACCAATCATTGGGGGGAGTGGTTAGAAATTCCGAATAAAAGGGAGTCTGAAGTCAGCCAAAGATTGAGTGAGGCAATCTTAGAAAATTTGCGATTGATTTTGAGCAATCCCGAGGAATTGGAAGAGAAAGGACAAAGAGCAGTGAGGCGGATACAGCAAGAACATGATCCAGAAACACACGCTGCGCGATTGTCTGAAATTTATCATGCTGTGTTTCATCAAAAATAACGACCTTAGACAAATGGAAGAATTGTACAACCAGAGAAAAGACTACACGCAGAATATATTGTTGGAGTCAGATGCCAAAAATCATCCTATCGAACAATTGAATGAATGGCTGATGCAAGCGCAAAAGGAAGGCGTTCATGATTTCAATGCAATGACATTGAGTACCATTGGTGATGGCGGATATCCACATTCACGAATAGTGTTGTTGAGAGAAGCAACGCACAGTGGATTGGTCTTTTATACCAATTACAATAGCGATAAAGGAAAAGAAATCGCATCAAACGAAAAAGTTGGAGTTAATTTTTTCTGGAACAATTTGGAAAGACAAGTCAGAGTGACCGGTGTCGTAAAGCGAATGGGAGATGCGGAGAGTGATGCTTATTTTGCCAGTCGACCAAGAGAGAATCAGATAGGTGCTTGGGCATCACCTCAGAGTAAACCTGTCAATAGCCGTGAAGAATTGGAGCGGTTGTTTCAAGAGACAACAGAACGATTTGCAGGACAAGAAGTTCCTAGACCACCATATTGGGGTGGATACCGTATCATTCCGCATTATTTTGAATTCTGGCAAGGCAGACCAAGCCGATTGCATGACAGATTGGTTTATCAAGTAGATGCGGATTTTGAGTGGTGCAAGATTAGATTAGCGCCATAATTCCCGTAGGGGCGAATTGATATTCGCCCCGATCGCATGCGACGAGGTATCTGTTGCAGACACGCGCGAATTGATATTCGCCCCGAATCAATCGGGCAATGCATTTGACGCAGGCAAATTTTTATTCCAGAAAAATAAATCCCAAGCCCGTAGGGGCGAATTGATATTCGCCCGGGAACAATCAGGCAAGTTTTTCGGCGCAGGCAAATTTTTATTCCAGAAAAATAAATCCCAAGCCCGTAGGGGCGAATTGATATTCGCCCGGGAACAATCAGGCAAGTTTTTCGGCGCAGGCAAATTTTTATTCCAGAAAAATAAATCCCAAGCCCGTAGGGGCGAATTG
>CAZNVU010000065.1:0-14489 GCA_964576575.1 uncultured Chryseobacterium sp. | reverse complement strand
AAGAAAATAGATGGAGCGAAATTAAAGCCTGCTTTCGGCTGGTTTGTCTTGGTGTTGGGTATTTACATCATCATGAAAGATTCATTATTGAAATAAAAAACAACAAGTAATAATTTAGAACGATGAATATTGAACAGATTTACACAGGGTGTTTGGCACAGGGAGCCTATTACATCACATCAAATGGCGAAGCCGCTATTATTGATCCGTTGAGAGAGATTGGCCCGTACATGGATCGATTGAGAAAAGACAATGTAAAGTTGAAGTATATCTTTGAAACGCATTTTCATGCCGATTTTGTATCAGGTCATTTGGACTTGAGTAAGCAAACCGGGGCGTCAATTGTATATGGTCCCAATGCCAATCCTGAGTTTGAATGTGTTGTAGCAGAAGACAACCAAATATTTAAAGTGGGTGATGTTTCTATTGTGGCGTTGCATACACCAGGCCACACGATGGAAAGTACAACCTATCTGTTGAAAGATGCTGCAGGCAAGGACATCGCTATATTTTCAGGTGACACCTTGTTTTTGGGCGATGTGGGTCGTCCTGATTTGGCACAAAAAGCGGCCAACCTTACCCAAGAAGAGCTTGCAGGTAAGCTATATGATAGTTTGATGAACAAGATTATGCCATTGGCGGATGATGTTACAGTTTACCCAGCCCATGGTGCAGGAAGTGCATGTGGAAAGAACATGATGAAGGAGACGGTTGATACTTTGGGTAACCAGAAGAAAATGAATTATGCATTGAATCAACCCAACAAGGAAGCTTTCATTGCAGCAGTATTGGATGGATTAACACCACCACCAGCTTATTTTGGGATGAATGTGGCTATGAATAAAAAAGGCATTGCCAGTTTCGATGAAGTAAGAAACAACGGAATGCGCGCATTGAGCCCTTCGGAGTTTGAAACGGCTGCTGAAACTTCAGGAGCATTGATTTTAGATACAAGACCCAGCAATGAATTTTGGAAAGGTTTTGTTCCTCAATCCATCAACATTGGATTGAATGGAGATTTTGCCCCTTGGGTAGGAGCCTTGATTGCAGATGTAAAACAGCCATTGTTATTGATTACAACGGAAGGTCAAGAAGAAGAGACAGTAACTCGTTTGGCCCGGGTTGGATTTGATAATCAATTGGGACATTTGAATGGTGGAGTGGAAGCATGGAGAAATGAAGGTAAAGAAATGGATACCATCAACAGAATTACACCCCAGGAATTTGCAGATAAGTTTAACGCTGATGTAAAAGTTGTTGATGTTAGAAAAGAAAGCGAGTACGCTGCAGAGCATGTTGAGGATGCATACAATCGACCATTGGCATTGATCAATGAGTGGACAAAGGACATCAACCCGGATGAGCACTTCTTTGTCCATTGCGCGGGTGGTTACCGCAGTATGATTGCAGCTTCAATTCTGCAGGCCAGAGGTTATAGAAATTTCTCAGAGGTAGAAGGTGGTTTCAAAGCCATTGCAGAAACCAATGTTTCTAAAACAGATTTTGTTTGTCAAAGTAAAATAATGAAAGCATAATAAGCAGTGAATAATATGAAAGACTTAATAGAAAAAGGAGCCTTTTTAGTGGATGTTAGAACCCCAGAAGAATTTGCACAAGGACATGTCAACGCTTCCGTGAACATTCCATTGGATGAATTGCCCAATCACTTATCTGCCTTTGATGGTAAGGAAAACATCATTGTGTTTTGCCGCAGTGGCGCAAGAAGTGGAATGGCCAAAAGTATTTTGAACCAAGCAGGATATCAGAATGTCGTCAATGGTGGCCCATGGACGGATGTCAAAGCATTGATAGATTAATTCCAGCAACATGAAAATTTTGATCCCAACGGACTTTTCCATTTTGCCGGAGCATGCGTATGTTTTAATTCAACGCATGCTAGATGGCAAAAGTTCAGAAGTTACATTTCTTCATATCATGCAAGTGCCTGAAACGGTAACCTTGGATGGAGATAAAAATTTCAATACTTGTGGTGAAATTGATACCGAATATTTGTTGTCTCAAAAGTCAATGATTGAAAAGAAATTGGCTGTAATGGAAGCTGAGCATGAAGGTGCAAAAGTGGATTGGGTAACGGGCAAGTTAACGGATGCCATCGCTGAATATGCAGAGAAGAATGATTTTGATTTAATTGCCATGGGAACCAATGGCGCTTTTGGAGTTGCCGGAGCAATATCAGGGACCAATACCCAGGTAGTAGCGCGCAAATCTGCAGTTCCAGTGTTATCACTCATGTGTGATCGTTCAGATTGGACTTTGAATAATGTTTTATTTGTCAATGATTTTTCAAACCTATTTGAAGTAAACTTGAAGTGGCTTGAAACCATGATGGACGCTGAGAGTAGTACCATTCATTTTTTGCATGTGCTTAACAACACTCATGTTGATGAACAAGTGGTTTTGTTTAATATGAAAGCTTATTCAGAAAGGATGGGTTGGAACAACGCTAGATTTCATACCATCCATGACGCAAGAATTGAAGATGGTGTAATTCATTTCAATCAAAAGAATGATATGGACTTGGTAGTCATTGGTACTTATGGGAAAAAGAGTTTGTTCAAGACCAATGACGCTGAGAAACTGATCAATCACATGTACAAACCCTTGATTACTTTTCATTTAAATTAATATGATGGAATTAATTACACAACCATGGTCCTGGTGGTTTTCCGGGATGATGATTTCTACAGTGATGTTTTTGATGCTCTATTTTGGTAAGTCTTTTGGATTTTCAAGCAATCTAAGAACCATCTGCACAATGGCAGGAGCAGGAACAAAAGTGAAGTTTTTTGATTTCGATTGGAAGACACAATCATGGAACCTTGTTTTCCTTGTTGGCGCAGTGATTGGCGGTTGGATTGCGAGGCATTACTTAAATGATGGAGCAGCTTTGGATTTGTCTCAAAGTACAATTGATGTTTTGTCTAAATTGGGTTTTTCAAAACCGGAAGGCATGCAGCCTTTGGAATTGTACAGCTGGGAGTCTGTGGCCACTTTAAAGGGCTTTATGATTCTGGCCATTGGCGGTTTTATGGTCGGTTTTGGTTCTCGGTATGCAGGAGGATGCACATCAGGTCACGCCATAAGTGGATTATCTGATTTGCAAGTTCCTTCGCTTATTGCTGTAATTGGTTTTTTTGCTGGCGGGTTGGCCATGACTTATTTTATTTTCCCTCTAATTTTTTGATGCCATGAAGTTTGTTAAATTTTTAATAGTTGGAGTTGTCTTTGGAATTATCATGGCCAAGTCGGAGGCCATGTCATGGTATCGCATTCAAGAGATGTTTAGATTTCAAGCATTTCACATGTATGGTATTATTGGAACGGCTGTGGTTTTGGGTGTTATTGGTGTTGCATTGATCAAGAAGTTTCAGATTAGAGATTTCACTGGCAACCCCATTTTGTTTCATCCCAAAGACAAGGCCTACAAGAAGTACTTTATCGGGGGCTCCATTTTTGGATTGGGTTGGGCCTTGAGCGGAGCTTGTCCAGGTCCCATGGTGGTCAACATAGGCTATGGTTACACCTCAATGATTGTGGTTTTTGGATTTGCCATTTTGGGAACTTTTGTTTATGGTTTAATCAAGGATAAACTTCCTCACTAATGGGCGATGGACAATAATGAATTAACACCTTTTGAGCAACGGTTGCTTAAATCTGTTGGATTGCTGACCAACCTTGCTGTAGTTCTTTTTATAGTAGTTGTTTTATTGTTGATTTATATCGCAACGCTTACCCAAAATACGTATTGGGGTTCAGCTCCTGATAAGGACCAAACTTCAGCTAGTGTAGTTAAGGTCAGAGATCCAAACGGTTATTGGGAGGCACCATCCATTGCCATCATCAAGGATGATAATCAAAAGGCACTGGTTCAATACGGAAAGGATATCATTGCCAATACCGCACATTATTTTGGGCCAAAAGGTAAAGTCAAGGCGATGGCTACCAATGGTATGAATTGCCAAAACTGTCATCTTAATGCAGGTACCAAAACCTTCGGAAACAATTACAGTGCAGTAGCTTCTACCTATCCTAAATACCGCGCGCGTTCTGGTGCCATCGAGAATATCTATAAACGAGTGAACGATTGTTTTGAGCGCAGTTTGAACGGGTTGCCTTTGGATACAACATCCAAAGAGATGCAAGCAGTGGTAGCATACATTCAGTTTTTGGGATCTGAAGTGAAAAAAGGAGAGAAACCAAAAGGTTCGGGGTTCCAGGATTTAGTACTTTTAGATCGTGCATGCTCACCTGAATTAGGTGCTAAATTATATGACACGAAATGCGCGTCTTGCCATCAGAAGAATGGAGAAGGTCAAATGAATCCTTCTGGAGAAGCTTATTTGTATCCGCCATTATGGGGAAAGAACAGTTACAATGATGGAGCGGGTCTCTACCGCATTACCAATTTTGCAAAATACATCAAGAGCAATATGCCTCTCGGAGCGGCTCACGATAATCCTTTATTAACCGATGAAGAGGCTTGGGATATTGCAGCCTTTGTGAATTGTCAACCACGTCCCAAGAAGGATATTTCCAAAGATTGGCCCAAGATCGCAGAGAAACCCATGGACCATCCGTTTGGTCCTTTTGCTGATGCGTTCACAGAAGAGCAGCATAAATTTGGTCCTTGGCAAGCCATGAAAAAGAACAAAAAATAATGAAAGAGAAAGACCAAGCGTCGCGCAGAAATTTTCTTAGGAAAATTCCTTTGTTGGGAGCTATCCCACTATTACCGGGTACGGCCTGGTCAGTAGTCAATGAACCTAGTTCTGAAGAGGAATCTCCAGTATCGAATAATGCCGTAGATAAAAAATGCTTGAGTATTTTTCAGACTACTGATGTGCATTGCCAAATTCACCCTCATGATGAAATGTTTTGGGAGGATAATCAAAAGGTTTTCAGAAAGACTGGCGGATATGCCCAATTGGCTACCTATTTTAAGAAGCTTCGCAAATCTCATCAGAACGCTTTTTTTGTTGATACTGGTGATATGTTTCAAGGGAGTGAGTTGTCTGTTAAAACAACAGGCAAAGCCATTACTCCCATATTGAATGCGCTGAATTATGATTTGTATCTTCCAGGAAATTGGGAAGTTATTTATTACAAAGAGAATATGCAAAAGCTTCTTGGTGCGCTCAATGCTCCCAAGATATGCGCCAATATGTACCATGATTTGGGTGAAGGGAAGAAAGGTGAATTAATCTTCCCGCCTTATTATATTTGGTACAAAGATGGAATTAAAGTTGGATTCATTGGATACACAGATCCTTTGGTTCCATTGCGTCAATCTCCCAATTACAGCAAGGGAATTATTTACACGAGCCCTGAAGAAAACTTAGCCCATTACGTTAAAGTTTTGCGTGAGCAAGAGCAGTGTCAAGCATTAATTATTCTTGCGCATTTGGGATTGTCTCAACAAATTCATTTATCCAATTTGGAGCAATGCAAAGGGGTGGATTATATATTAGGTGGCGATACCCATGAGCGGGTGCGTATTCCCGTTCAAGGAAAATACGCTAAGGTGGTAGAGCCCGGTGCCTTTGGCAGTTTCATTGGTCAATTGGATTTGTATTTTGAAAATGGCACTTTGGTCAATGATGCGTATCAACTCTTGGAGGTGAAGTCCAATGAACTGAAACCCGATAAGGAACTTGCCTCCATTATAAAGGAGAATGAATTACAATTTGAAGAGGATATTACGCGCGTCGTTGGTTACAGCTCAATTCCTCTGTACCGTTATTTTGTCATAGAGAACACCATTGATACATTGATACTGGATGCATTGTCCTGGCAAATGAATCAAGTGGATGTAGTTCTTAGCAATGGATTTAGATTTTGCCCTCCACGCATCACAAGGGATCATACAGGAAATATCCCCATTACCAACGGATTCATCTATGATATGTTACCCGTTGACTCGACGGTAAGAACTGCGGAGGTTACTGGAGATCAGATTATGAAGTGGTTGGAGAAGGAGCTCAACAATGTTTTTGCAAAAGAAGCTTCAGAGCGCTTTGGAGGGTGGGTTGTTAAGTTCAAAGGAATGAAAGTTGAATTTTATGCCTATGCAGAAAAAGGAAAGAGAGTGAAGAACGTATGGGTAAAAGATGAACCTTTGGATTTGAACAAATTATACAAGGTCTGTGCTTGCGAGCGTGATGGAGACCCTGCGGATATGCTGTGCAGAATCAAGGGAGTGAAGGATGCTAAGAATACCACTTTTACATTGCACCAGGTGATGCGCGATTATCTAAAGGCAAACCCATTGGTAGCTCCTGTTCCTAAAAAATCAGCTGTGGCGTTGGATGCCCCAGAAACGCTATTGACACAAGTGACAGGTGTGGTTTATGAATTCAAATAAACGAGTATGAAAAGTATTTTCTTCATGATGATGACCATCATGTTCTTCAATTTAAGTTTTGCTCAAAGTATTCCAGAGCACAGAATTGTCTTTCAATTGACCACCGGGGATACACTTTCTCACAAAGCATTGATGAAGCAGTTGGGCAACATCCTAACTCTGTCTCCGACATCACAATTGGAGGTGGTTTGCCATGGTCCTGGCTTGAGTATGTTGGTAGAAAAATCCTCCATCGTTTCCAATAAGATTAAAGATTTTAGCGAAATGGGAGTTTCATTTATGGCTTGCCAATTCTCCATGAAAGAGCGCAAAGTAGCCAAAGAAGAGTTGCATTCTAATGCAATCATTATTCCCGGAGGAATTTTGGAAATCATTCAAAAACAAGAGCAAGGTTGGAGTTACATTAAAGCAGGAAACTGATGCGGTTGTTGTTTGTGTTTTTAAATATTCTTTGTTTGCAATCCTATCTTTTGGCACAAGAGCATTTTGACAAAGCCATGTCGCAAAATGCACATGGAGGTGATTCTGTCAAATCTGTAAAGGGATTATTTGATCAGTCCGCTTGGCATTTTCATTCGCGTTCTTTTTTCATGAATACCTTGAATCAAGGATCTTTGAAAGATGATTATGCACTTGCTCAGGGTGCTGGAATTGGTTTAGTCACCAAACCTTTTAAAGGGTTTCAAATGGGGCTGAGTGGATACTTTATTTTTAATGTATGGTCCTCTAATCTAGCGGAGAAGGATGTCGAAACCCAAGCACTGAACCGATATGAGATTGGACAATTTGATGTCTTGGATAGAACCAATAGGCACAATCTTGATCGATTAGAAGATCTTTATTTCCGTTATTCCATTCGGCATTTTACAGCGACAATTGGAAGAATGACGCTAGAAACACCATTTGTAAACATGCAGGATGGAAGGATGCGTCCTACTTTGGAAGAAGGAGTTTGGTTTCATGAGACAAGTAATAGCAAACGTTGGAAATGGCAAGGCGGAGTGATTTGGGGAATCTCTCCCCGTTCAACGGTTGATTGGTTCAAGCTCAGAGAATCCATTGGACCATATGGATTGGGCGTGAATACAAGCGGTGAAAGAAAACAAGTACATATTGATGACCATGCCCGAGTTTTGGTGATGATAAACCCTGAGGTGAAATTGACAGAGCACATTAAACTCAGCTATTGGAATGCATTTTTTGAGAATGTCATGAATACAGCTTTGATTGAGTTAAAGTGGGAAAGAAAAATGGAAGAGAGTACGTTGTATTTTAATTCCATGTGGATCCATCAGAATGCAATTGGGAATGGAGGCAATGAAGATCAATCTGTCTCCTACATCGAGCGCGGAGCGCAAAGCAATGTTATCAGCTGTCAAGCAGGTACTAAGTACAAAACAGGAAATTGGAATGTGAATTACACGCATATTTTGGATGGTTACCGTTATTTAATGCCCAGAGAATGGGGTAGAGATCCGTTCTACACTTTCATGTCCCGTGAACGCAACGAGGGAATGGCCAATGTTCATGCATTTACCACTCAGTTTTCAAAGTCGGCCAGCCAAGGGATAAAATTTGGTGCAGGTGTGGGGTACTATCGATTGCCGTCCATCACCAATTATGCCCAGAACAAATACGGAATGCCGTCTTATGGTCAAGCCAACTTGTTTGCTTCCTATGTTTTCAAGGGAGTGTGGGAAGGCTTGGAAATTCGTTTTTTGGTTGCTGGAAAAACAGAGATGAGTCAAGAAGAGATTCCTCTGAAGAATCAAATCAATAAAGTAAACATGATTAATTCCAATGTGGTGATTGATTTTCATTTATAATTGAACGAAAAACACTTTCAACTGTACCGCTCCTATATTTTTGTAGGACATGATTAAGATAATTGGTAGTTTCTTTTTTGCTTTATTCTCCTTGCTCACATGGGCACAACATTGCCAGTTTGATACCTACAAGAAGAAAGGAAGCATGTATTATTTCTCCACGTATTTTTCTGATTATTCCCAAACCACCATGGAAGGGGAATGTACCATGCTGGATCAACAAGGACGTATTTATGAGAAGCGGGTATTCAAGAACGGGATTATCCAATCTGAAGAGTTGCACAATTATGGATCAGACAAAATTAGGACGCTTTACAACCGCAAAGACCGTGATACTTTAATTGCGATTGCCGAGCACTTTGATGAGTCAGGACGTTTGGAAAGCAAGACCACTTATTACTGGGATAATGAGAAAAGACGTTGCTGGAAGGAGTTAACATACCATTCCAATGGCAATGTCAAAAAGGAATCCAATTATGTGCTTTTGCCCGTTGCTTTGGTCAATGCGCAGGGTTATAAGCCTGCACCCGAACACGTCATCGATAGCGAGGGATTTGCTGATGCCATTATGCCAAAAGGATGGGAGATAGAGTATCATTCCAATGGAAAAGTGTCAGTGAAAAAACACCATCGTCTGGTTATTACAGATCATTATTCATCTTATGATGGACAATACTCATGGGATGGACCCTATGAAGTTTGGAATGAGCAAGGTCAATTGTTGGTTAAAGGACAGTACAAAGAAGGTCGTGAAGATGGTATTTGGAAATACTTTCATTTGAATGGGAAATTGTCTGGGGTGAAACAATTCGACAACGGAACTCCAATTGGTACCTGGCGTTCATATCATGCCAATGGTCTCACATCTGATGAGTCTTTCTATGATGTCGATGTATACAATTGCTTCACACCTCATCAGTTGTTTTACAATACAAATGGTCAGTTGGTGGAAGAGAAATGGATCAAATCCAATGGACAAGGATTTCACAGAAAATGGACCGACAATGGCGTATTGGTGTTTGAAGAATCATTTATGAATGGTCCTAATCCCCAATGGGCAGAGTATCGAAAGGAATGGTATTCGGATGGCCATCTCAAGTATTTTACGCAGTTAAATGGCCGCAAGGATACAGCCTACATCAGTTATTATCCCAATGGTGTTTTGCAGAAAATCAATATCAATGGTATTCATTACCAGATGCAGAAAGAGCAGTATGAAAATGGAAAGCAAAAAATGTTGTCTGAGTCAACTATAATGTTGGACTATGTGCGTTATCATTTTGAGAATTATTATCCCAATGGCAATCTCCAAAGTCAAAGCGATCGAACAAAAGACACCACAGTCGAGCAATACTATTTTCACAATGGATTTAAAAAATTAATGACTCGAAAGGTCAATTTTAATTTGGATGGCTTGTATCAAAGCTTTGACAGTACGGGTAAGGTGCTTGTTCAATGCAATTATGAAAATGGACTGCGTAAAGGGGATTGTTTGGGTGAGTCAAAGAGGAAGTCAAAGCCATTGTCTAATCTGGAGGAGCGAAAACTGGAAGAACTCATCAAGTATAGCATAGCGAGAAGCGGAAGAAACTTTCTGAGCCATGATAGTTTACAGTGGATGATCAATGAGTCCAAGAGAGGATTGAGCTATATGCCTGATGAATGGAAAGGTGAATTATTGGGATTTGATGACAAAGCAACAGCACCCTTCCTCTACCAGATCATTCGACGCATTGAACAAAACGATTCTACTGAAAAGTTGTTTCAATTTTTTGTGGATTCACTTGGATTGAAATGGACGCGCGACATAGAGAAAACTGATGTTTGGCAAAACGGATTTCTAGAATGTGAATACTTCTATTCTTCCCAGCAGCTATCAATGCTTTTTAACAAGCGTTTTCCAAAAATGACCATTCAATTGAATCTTTATCCATTCAACTTATACGAACAGAATGATATTGATTTTGGATATAAAGGAAACAGAAGACAGCACTATTCATACATCCATGTTGTCCCCACAAATAGGCCAGGCACATCAATCTTGAAGTGTCATCTGAGAGGCGTAGAGCGCAACTTTGTTCTTTACCCTGATGATTTAGAAATTCAAAACAGATTTTTCGATTGGAATCTCCCTGAGGTACCATTTCAGCACGAAATGTATTGGGATTAGGGTATCAATATTTCTTATTGTTGTACATTTATAATCAACAATAATGATATGACCTTACAACAATTACAATACGTTGTCGCCCTTGAACGTTACGGTCAATTTGTGAAAGCTGCAGAATCTTGCTTTGTTACTCAGCCCACGTTGACCATGCAACTTCAAAAGTTAGAAGAAGAAGTGGGTAGTTTGCTTTTCAATAGGGACCATGCCCCAGTTGTTCCAACTCCGCTCGGCGCTGCTTTTTTAGAAAGAGCTAGAATCATTCTCAAAGAAGTGGAGGGCTTGAAGCAATTGGTGAATGAGGAAATTGACAAGATCGAAGGAACCTATAATATCGGCGTTATACCCACCATTGCGCCCTACCTAATGCCCAAGTTGATTCCTCAAGTTTTAAAAGTCAATGCCAAGGTGAAGCTCAAAATATTTGAATTGAGAACGGATGAAGTGATTGACGCCTTGAAAAAAGGAACCATTGATGTGGGTATCGCGGCCACGCCGCTGATGGAGGATTTGATCAAAGAAATTCCAGTTTATTTCGAGCCATTTGAATTGTATATACATCCCAACCACCCCAAGGCGAGTATTAAAGAATGGACCTCTGCGGATTTGGAAACCAACGAGATGTTGATTTTGGATGAAGGGCATTGTTTTAGAGAGCAAGCTTTGGCCATCTGTGCACGATCAGGAAAGAAGTGGAACAAAGGGTTTGAGTACCAAAGCGGTTCTTTGGAAGCGCTAATGGGACTGGTTGATCAAGGTGTTGGTTATACCATGATACCTGCCATGGCCATGAAAGGTAAAGAATCACCTTCATCTGTACGTTGTTTTAAAACACCACGTCCCGTTCGCGAAATTTCGTTAATCGTTCACAAGAGTTTTGCGAGAACGGCTTTCATAGAATGGCTTCAATTGCGGATAGAGCAAGTTGTCCCCAAAGAATACATTCAACCGAAAAAAGTTAAACGTATCAAGTGGAAATGAAGATTTGAAAAACTAAAATTTTCTCTATTCAGCGCTACTTTTTCTTTGCCTTTCTTTGATTCGATTGTATATCGCAACAGTAGTTCCGATGACCATGATGAAACAGCCTAACCAGAGCAAATTGATCCACGGGAATATCTCAGCACTCAGAATCAATAAGTCTTTTTTATGACTTTTGTGCTGTTGCGCCTGCAGTTCAAGCTTTCCATCTTTTTCAACGAGTCCTAGTAACAAACCAAAGGTTTTTGATTCACTGGGGAAAATTTGTCCGATACCATTTTTACTGGCCATCACCAAAATAATTTTTTCCTCTTTTATGTTCTCTTTCAAAGTGACAAAAACTCTCCTAGCAACAATGTCTTTCGGCAAAGATTCAGGCATAGGTCCTGCATCTACAATGCTGTCTATTTTGAAATCAATGGTCTCTGTCAATCTTACATTTTGACCTTCCACCACCTCTCCTTTGATAGGCTCCAAGTATCCGTTCTCATCCGTCTTGGGTTCTTCCATCGCGATGTACTTGATGTAAGTGTAAAGATCATTGTCCAAACGGTGTTGAATACTAGGCTCTCTCGAATTTCCTTTAGGGGATTGAAGCACGCTCGGCTCTAGGGTGAATGCAAATGAACCAACACTTCCGGGTTGCCATAGTTTGGCTTTTTGCTGCACATCATATCGGGGTGAGGGGACAACACTCCACAAAGAATCTTCGCTCCAGTCATGCAAGAAATTATCTGACGCTTGGTGCGTTTCCATGCAGCGGAAAATCATTCCCTGCATAGAACGATAGTCTCCTTCATTATAACTGATTTTCTCTTTGTTGTAAAAGTCAACTTTTACTTTTAAGTGATCTCCATCCTTGTATTTTTCTTTATAAACAATGAAGTAATCTCCCATGGGCATGGTATCTCCCTGAAGAATCATCAAGTCTTCCATGTTATTGAATTCCTTGTCCAATTCAGCGACATTGCCTACACGGTTTTCAGAGATAAAGAAATTCCTTGAAGTGGATACAACAGCTCCTAGTATAAGCATCGCAAAACCAATGTGTGCAATGCTGGCGCCTATGGATTTGAATCCGCCTTTCCAAACCTTTGACCAATAGTGGACATTGGAAACCAATGCAAATATTGTGGTAAACACCAAAAGAAGGATGGGCAATTGCTCATCGTTAAAGCTGGTAAAGAAATAAAGCAACAGAGTAATGGTGAATGCAATGATGAAGCTTGGTGCAATTTGTTGTAAAAACTTTTTGAACGATGTTGTTTTGTATGCCAAAAACTGACCAATGGCAATAATGCTAAACAACATGATGGACAAAGGCACTTGTACTTTGTGATAAACTTCAAATCGCTCTTTATCAGAAGGAGCTGTGAATTGATGTTCGGCCAATTGTTTGGCAAATTCCCAGCCTGCCGTTTCATGCATCCATTTAAAGAAGGACTCAAATGGAACCAAGAATATGTTCCCAACATTGATAGAGGTTACAACGGTAACGTGGATGGACATTAAAATCAAAACCACAGAACCGATGTACATCCAAAATTCTCTGCTGGATAAGGACTCCTCGTCTTCCGGTGCTCTATAGTACCTGCGATACGCTATCCACAGATAGAGCGCAGAAATGAAAATGAAAACAATGCATAAAGCAGGAATCCAAGTTCCTTCTCCAGGAAGCAAGTCTTTGGCCGTGGTTTCAGGTAGTGTCAATAGATTACCCAAAGCCAGAATGAGTAAGATGGCACAAACTCCTAAGTATGCAACACGAAAAGCATTGTGAGGCATCATCATCCATGTGCTCAGCGCAACATAGAAAAGCAAGTAAACAAGTAGTTGTGCTAAAATACCACTGTCAACAAAACTGTGTACACTGCTGTCTCCCAATACACCGCTTCTGGTCAGGAAAGTTGAATAAAGGACCAAAATAAAACTGGACAAAATGAGTAAAAGTGTAGTGAATGCACTGATGGGTTTTCTGCGATTAATCAAAAGCAAATGCGCTCCACCAACCAATGTTAGCCAAGGAACCAATGATGCGTTTTCGACAGGGTCCCAAGCCCAGAATCCACCAAAACCGAGAGCCTCATAAGCCCAAGCTCCTCCCATTAGAATTCCGGTTCCCAAAATCATAACCCCAAAAAAGGCCCATGGAATGGCTGGTTTCATCCAGCCTTTTAAATCGCGCTTCCACAATCCAGCTATTGCAAAAGCAAAAGGAATAAGCGTTGAGGCAAAACCAAGAAATAGAGTAGGGGGATGGATGGTCATCCAATAGTTTTGCAATAATGGATTCAACCCTTTGCCATCTTGAAAAGTAGGCAAGGACAAATAATCTGGATTCTTGGTCCATGGCAAGTTGGCATTGGATACAACATCTCGAAGCAAAATAAATGGGTCACTTCCAAATTGAAAGTCTCCAAAATAAACACCCAAAAGCATTGAAGAAAGAAATACTTGGACACCTGCGACAATGGTCATGGTTCTCGCTTCCCATTCTTTGGCCGTGCGCATCAATAACAATCCCAGCACCACATGCCAGAAAATCCACAGGATAAAACTTCCTTCTTGGCCTTCCCACAAGCATGCAAGCATGTACTTCCACGGCATTCCATTGTTCAGGTGATCAAAGGCGTATTTGTATTCATAATAATGACCAAAAAGTATACTCAGCATCATCGCAATGATGCCTAAAACGGCAACACTATGGATGTAAAAGCCATATCGTGCAATGCTTTTCCAAGTATTTTGATTTTCCTTCTCCAAGAAATAGTATGCAACAGCACTTACCAAGGCTGCGGCAAAAGCCAAGGCTACAAAAAAATGGCCCAATACACCGGGCCAGAGATGTTCATGTAAATATTGAACGTTTTCCATTGATTTATTTTAAGGAGTGTTGTTGTTCGTTGTATTTGCTCGGACATTTCATGAGCATGTAATCCGCATGAAAAACATTGTCGTTTCCCATTTTGCCTTCTATCGTGAGTGACTCACTTTGCTCAAGCCCCATAGGCTTACCGTCTTTTTGAATCAATTCCACAGCATTCTTCTTTCCACTTTTATCAATCACATAAAATACTGTGCGATTGGGATTTTTAGTAGGGTTGTATTCAACCATTTCGGTTTTGTCCAAAGT
>CAZNVU010000064.1:0-15012 GCA_964576575.1 uncultured Chryseobacterium sp. | reverse complement strand
GGCAATGGTGTTTCAACATTACCATCACCATTGGCTGCGGCCTATGGCATGGAGATTTTTAACAACCACTTATTCGCGATTCATTCCAATCGGGTTAAAGTTTTTGACCTTGCCACCAATACACTGGTTCAAAACGTCAACATCACCGGAGCGGGTTTTCTCAATGGAATGTCTTCAGATGGTGTTGCCCGAGTTTGGGTAACTGATTTCGGAACCAAAAAAATCCACCAGATAGACTTCACTGATTTGGCCAATCCTGTAACTACATTGTTGTCTAATAACACAACAACAACTCCCAATGGAATCGTCCACGATGAAACCAACAACCGTCTTGTTTTTGTTGCATGGGGAAGCAACGCACCCATCAAGGCACTTGACTTAACAGACAACACCATCACTACTTTAGCAACAACAACACTGGGAAATTGTGATGGCATTGACAAAGATGGTTTGGGAAATTACTTCGTAGCCAGTTGGTCTCCCAACCGCATCACCAAATACAGTCCTGATTTTTCAGTTAGCGAAATCATCACTGTAGCTGGTGGGTTGAGCAGCGCTGCCGACATCTGCTACGCCAATGAGATTGACACCTTGGCCATTCCAAACTCAGGAAATACCACCGTGGTTTATGTGGGATTTGACAATACACCCAACAGTCTCAACTCCTTAACATCGGGTTCAGATTTTATGACCGCCACATTCAATGACCGTTGGGAAATATCCAACTTCAGCACTGCTCAGAAAAATATTGATTACTTATTGCTGGATAACCAAGGCAAGGTAATTGTCTCTGAAAAGTGGTTGTTGGAAAACACAACAAATCGTTTGATCATTTCCAATAACGCATTGCCTTCAGGAACCTATTTCTTGGCTTTCCCCAACAGCAAAACCAAAGCAATCAAACTTTCAAAGATTTAAATACATTACCCGATCCCTAGAGATTTCTATTTTCTTCAGTCCTCCATTTGGCCCTTGAATAAAGAAGGGTTGTGCTATTTCTTCACCTAACATTATTTTCAACTTGGCTTTGATGCGAGAGATTTTCTCGCTCATGGAATTGCTCAAAGGATTGGTTAAATCAGCAATTCGATCCCGCGCCTGATCGATATCCACATGAGGTGTTAAGGATAAGTAAATGCTCAAGAGCTCTTCATAATAATCAGGGAGATAAGACAGAATGATGCCCATAGGATGACGAAGAAAGAAAGCATAGACTGTCATTTCCAGGGGTCTAAAACTCACCTTTAAATCAGATAACTCAGGAAAAGACAATTCAGACGTAGCCAAATTGATATGCAATGTTGGCAATGTTTGAACCGTTAAAAAACGCTCTCTAAAGAGAACTTGAACCCTTACATGATCAAAAACTTGTAAAGCCTGCCGAAGTAAATTTCTGTTCACTGCATGATTGACAAAAGCCTTCATACAATCTGGACATATGTCTGCAGTGCGAAGTTTCAATATCACATCCGACTTGTTCCAGCACATGTCCATCATACATCCTTTGGGTGATTGATGTGTCAATGGCAAGTAGCCCGAAATGTCACCAAAAGTTTGATTTTTCAAGATGGTCGACATCACGTGATAAGCCACAGGATAAACGGGCTCAGAGAGAATATAATGATTCCAATACAACAAATGAATAAAATGATTTCGGCCATTGTGCATTTCAGAGCCTACAAACCATTTCTCTACATTGGCCTGATAGGTTAAAATGAACACATGGTCATCTTTACTTATCGATAAAGGATTCAAAGATTGTGAAGCTATCTTTTCTTGTTGAACAACCGCGCCCTTCTTCTTTCTAAACTTTTTAATGAGATCAAAAAACTTTTGCCAAGGGTAAGCATTCACCTCCTGAAAATCAAGTCTCGACGCGTCCATCATCAATTCCGGGGGAGAAGTTTTATTGAGTTCGACAAAATCTTGTTTGTCAAAATCATCGTCGTTTTTCTTGATAACTCTTTTGGGCTTTCCTAATATTTCAATGGTATCATAATGGTGAATAAATTCCACCTCGCCCTTGAATTGCTGCAAATACTGAACAACAGAGGTAAATATCTCCTCATCTACCTCTGCCGTTCGTATTAAATGAGCCTTTATCATTTTCCTGCCTTGTTGTTCTTTTTATCAAATTTAAAAACATCTTTCAAGTTTCCTGTTCCTTTAGCAACAATATAATGATTCATCATTTGATCAATCTCCTGAAACATCTCCTTGGTTTGCTTCTTTTGATAACGAACTTGCTTGTCAGCATCGATCTTTAATTTATCTGCCATATCAAAAATATCAAAATCAGCACCCATCAAGATAAAAGACCATTTCCCTGTTGCCTTCAATTCCTCTATCATCCTCCCAATTTGCTTGTAACCAAACTCCTTTGAAGCGTTTTCCTCGCCATCCGTTAAAATGACACAAACGACATCATCTTCTGGCTGCATGACATGCTGTATTCTATTGATTCCCTGACCTATTCCATCCAACATGGCTGTGCAACCAGATGGAAAAAGTCGCTGATTGTTCAAGGGTTCCAAGTGTGCAGCAGGAACGCTAAGAAACTCAAACTGTACTTCATTATTAAATGTCAATAAATTAACTTTGATAGGAACATTGGGACTATTGGCTTGAACATTCTTGATGGATTGAATTTGCTCATTCAATGCGCTCATCGTGCTGTTCCAGCAGTCTGACATGCTGCCACTGCGGTCTAAAATCAATAAATAATGTGTTGTGTTCATGGTGATATAATTTAGACTGCAAATCTGAGACTTGCCTCTCCATTATTTCACTTTTACAAGCTTGTAAGCATCAATGGCCCAAAGTATCCAAAGGGGCTGGAACATCTGTGGTATCAATGATTTCCTGGGCATTTGATTCATCTACAACAGGCACCAGCAAATCCTCTACGGGAATTTTTTCCAATGCCTTTTCTACCTCCGCTTCTTTCTTATCCCTATTCTCAGTGGTCCAAGTTGTTCCATATCGCTCAAAATAATCATCACCTAACAATTTCATGAGCTTCATAATCTTGCGCTTGCGCTTTTGCATATAAGCAGAAGGCCTTTCCAACTTAAACTTTTTAGGGTTGGGCAAACAAGAGGCAATCAATGCCGCTTGCTCTTTGGTTAACTTATCAGCTGTTGTGTCAAAATACAATCCTGAAGCTGCACCAACGCCATAAGTACAGGGCCCCATTTCAATTACATTGAGGTACATTTCCAAAATGCGCTCTTTGCTCCAAAAAAACTCGATTAATACAGTGAAATACGCCTCCAGTCCCTTCCTCAGCCACGAGCGAGCCGGCCAAAGAAAAACATTCTTCGCTGTCTGTTGTGAGATTGTACTGGCACCTCGCTGCTTTTTATGCGTTGCATTATACTGCTGAGCCTTCTCAATGGCTTCCCAGTCAAAACCATTGTGCGACATAAAATGATTGTCTTCGCTGCTCACAACGGCCAATTTTAAATTCGTAGATATCTTCTCTCCATCTACCCATTGATAATGATAGGCACATTCCTCCACCTTGGCTCGATCAACCATTTGGAAAAGCGTTATCGGTGGATTGACCCACTTGTACAACAGCACCCACCCAATCGTAAATCCAAAGAAAACGATGGCGGACCAGAGTATTATTCTAAATATCAATCGAAACATTACTTACCCAGCTTTTTTTGCAATTCTTTGGGAATAGCATCTTTGTGAACCACCATACAAACTGTCTTGGCTTTAAAATATGAACCAGATACATGCTGATATCCTTTAGATGAATTCTTCTCACCCCAAGAATTTTTTGTCAAAAAATACAACCCGCCATCTTGATCTTTACTCAATCCTACGATATGCATCAAATGATCATCCGTCGTGGCAAAACGATCATAATCCTTTTGACGAGACTCCTGCGTAACCAATGGCTCAGCATGTTTGATGGTGAACATCTCTTCCTTCTTAACGCCATCACCCAACAGCACTGCAATGTTGTTCTTGAAGGAGAAGCCCTTTTCACTTACATCCGCGTCCCAGGCTATGGTGTATCCATTCTCCAGTGCATGCACTGCCACTTGATAAAACTCCTCCAACGGTAAATTGTAATATTGTCCTTTAGACCAATTGTCAGGAACTTCTACAGCAAAGTTTGAATAAAAAGGATGATGATTAAATGAGGTCAACATCACATAATCATCAGCCTTGATACCCAACACATCCCTAAAAGATGCTGGTGTATATGATTTACCTTCAAAATCAAAAGAGGTGGGTATTTTTCCTATGTAGGTATCCAGCAAAGTCTCAACACCAGATTTCCAATCATTGTTCTCCTCATTCAGTTTTCTATCCAAAACCATTTTGGCCGTTGTTTCCATATAAGCGTCCAAAACGTTGTGGTTATATACACTTGAACCCATAACAAATCCACTAAACGCAGATTCAGGAACCAATCCATACTCTCTAACAGCTTGAATAACATCATGACTCAAACCTCCTGGTCCCAATTGCTGCTTGCCTTGATAACGAACATAAGAATCCACTTTCTTGGGATACATCAATCGGGGATTAATCAATTCAGATAAATCCACTTGCTTGTTACTAATTCTTAACACCTCTGATTCCAAAAAAGAAATCGTAGCAAAACTCCAACAAGTTCCTGTTTGGCATTGGTCCTCCACCGAACCATGCTTAATCTCTTTGATGATATTGAATTGATAAGGAAACGTTCCTTGATCCTGCTGAGCAGTGGCCACTGATACAAACAATGAGAAAATAAGCCCTATTTTTTTCATATTGCAATGGTAAGACTTTTCACATGAATTAGAAAACAAATTCCCCGCTGGATTGCTACATTTGCCTTGTGTTACAAACGCAATCATTAAAATACCAATACCCCTCTGGAAAACCTTTGGTTTTTCCCGACATCCTTTTTTCCAACGAGCAACCCGCACTAATCTTAGGCGAAAGTGGTTGTGGAAAAACTACTTTGTTACATCTTCTATCAGGTCTCAGAACTCCTTCAGAAGGAAATGTAATTTTGGGGCAAACCAATTTGTACTCTCTTACAACTTCGGAAAGAGATGCATTCAGAGGAAAAAACATAGGCATGGTATTTCAAACCTCGCATTTTATCCCGTCATTGTCTGTATTGGAGAACATCATGATGTCACTTTATCTCAATGGAAAAGTACAGGATGAAAACTTAGCCAAGGACTTTTTGGAAAAGGTCAATCTATTCCACAAAGCTTTCCAACCCATCGGCTCTTTGAGCGTTGGAGAACAACAACGTATTGCTATTATTCGATCCATCATTCATGAACCAAAGTGGATTTTTGCGGATGAGCCGACAAGTGCGTTGGACAATAAAAATGCAGATCAAGTCATTTCCCTTTTTATGGAGATGACCCAAAAAGTTAATGCCCAATTGGTTGTTGTAACACATGACAACCGTTGGGACAATGTGATCACCAATACAGTAAGATTATGAATTTGATCAAACTGGCATTAAAAAACATCAAACACCAATGGCTGGACACCATGCTCAGCGTCATTTTATTGGCTTTTGGTTTAGGCACTGTATCCATGCTCATCTTGGTTGAAAAGCAAACCGCTGAACAATTCAACAAAAACATCCAAGACATTGATATGGTGCTTGGAGCCAAGGGCAGTCCATTGCAATTGATCTTGGCCAATGTCTATCACGTAGATGCGCCTACCGGAAATATCAAGGTGGGCGATGCACGAATGGTTACAGAGAACCCGACCATTGAAAGAGCCATCCCTTTGGCATACGGAGACAACTTTGAACAATGGCGCATTGTAGGAACAGATCAAGGTTATCCTGACCATTATGAAATGAAATTGTCACAAGGTCAAAATTTTCAATCTGATTACGATGCTTGTATAGGAGCCGATGTAGCCAAAAGTACAGGGCTCAAATTAGGTGATGCTTTTCTCAGTACTCACGGACTAGATCAATCAGAAAATGATGAAGAACATGCACATCACCACGACTACACAGTTGTAGGTATTTATGAACAATCAGGTACCGTAATCGATAAACTCATCTTAACCCCTGTGTCCACTGTTTGGCACGCGCATGAAGAAGGAGATGAGGTCATTGAAACAGAAAACGTTCCAACAGATAGCGCTGCTATTCAGGCACCCGCAAAGCCCATCATGAAAAAAGGCCCCATGATGATGTTGAGGCCCGCCAAAGAAAGAAAAGCATCTCCCGATGACAACAAAGAAGTTACGGCATATCTTTTGAAGAAGAGAACACCAATGGCACAAATGATTCTACCCAATCTCATCAAAGAAACCAATATGCAATTGGCACTTCCTGCCATTGAAATCAATCGTCTCTCTGAAAGTTTTGGCTTAGGGATGGACACCATCAAAGCAATAGCATTTGTCATCATTGCCCTTTCCTTCATTAGCATTTTTATTTCATTATTCAATGCGTTGAGAAAAAGAAAAAAGGAGATTGCCATTATGAGAACAATGGGCGCAACCAGGATCAAAGTCTTTTGTTTGATTCAGCTTGAAGGTCTACTTTTGGTCATCATCGGCGGAGCATTGGCTTGGGGACTAAGTCGTTTAGGGCTAAGCATACTCAGTCAACAATTGAACAACAATTTCCACTATACCTTTAACATCAAAGACGGATCGCTGGAGGAACTTTACTTATTTGGCGCAGCAATTTTGGCAGGAATGATAGCCTGTTGGATTCCCGCATATCAAGCCTATAAAATGGATATTTCAAAAACTTTAAGCAATGAATAAATTTGGCTTCCTTGTTTCTTTTCTATTTCTTTTCTCTTGCGCATTTTCTGCCGAGGAGGATCCCATTTTTGTATTAAAAGCCAAACCACTACCTCCTGCTCAAAAATACTTTTTGCCTAAAAACATTGAACACTTCATGGGCGGTCCTGTGGAGTTAACATGGAAAACATTAACCGATGTGGAATTCAAGGACATTTATGTCAAGGAGCTAGATGCGTATTACTGGAAGCCAACATTTGGCGCCAGCATCAAAGCTTTGGAAGGCAAAGAAGTATACGTTACGGGCTACGTGATTCCTGTAGACTATGATGCCAACTTTTACGTCGTTTCGAGATACCCATACGCCCAATGCTTTTTTTGCGGTGGAGGAGGGCCAGAGTCCGTGGTTGATTTAAGATTCACCGCCAAACACCGCGCTTACAAAACAGACGAACGATTAACATTCAAAGGCAAGCTCAAACTAAACGGGGACGATGTTTATCAAATGAATTACATCCTTGAAGGTGCTGTAGAATTCAAACCATAATCAACATTTATTACATTTGCACGGCAATTAATCAAAAAAAATGGCAGCTACTACCGCAGACATCAGCAATGGCATGTGTTTCCGAATGGACACACACATCTACAAAGTAATTGAATTCTTACACGTAAAGCCAGGAAAAGGTCCTGCCTTTGTAAGAACCAAATTGCGCAACTTGAACAATGGAAAAATCATTGACCATACATTTAACTCAGGTGTAAAAATCGAGACGGTTCGCATTGAAACCCGCGAGTACCAATACTTGTACAAGGATGATTCTTATAACTTCATGAACATGGACGATTATGAGCAAATCACCATTCCTGAAGCAATGATCAACGCTCCTGGATTTTTAAAAGAAGGAATGAAGTGCATTGTGATGTTCAACGCTGAAGATGATCAACCCATGTCTTGTGACTTGCCTACTTTGGTGGAGTATGCCATCACCTACACTGAACCCGGGATCAAAGGAGATACTGCCACTAACGCAATGAAGCCTGCTACTCTGGATGTAGGGGTGGAAGTTAGAGTGCCTTTATTCATCAATGAAGGCGATTTAATTCGAGTAGATACCTCAACCGGTCAATACCATGACCGTGTAAAAAAATAATAACAAGGCCGTAATTTAGACGGCAATTTTTTTTGCATCTTAGCCCTCAGAAGAATTCATGCAACAAGGGCTCAAAGACAAAATCAAACAACGCGATTTCAAACTGCAATCGCTGTTAGAAATTACCAAGGCCATCAATGCCGACGTGCATATTGATGAGCTTTTGTCATTGTTTCAAACCATCCTCATTGAGCAACTGCTCATTGGGAAAACACTATTGGTCTCTGCACAAGACCATCATTTACAAACACTCATGGCTCATGGGTTTGAGAACCCTTCTCAATGGCATTCCATCATTCAGGAAAATGCCAAAAAGAATAAGCCAAAAATTGAAACTATTGAGGCCAATGGAACACAAGTTGTCATTGTTCCCATTGAAAAAGATGGCGACGCTATTGCATTTGTTGTCCTTGGAGACAACGATGAAGGAGAGATTAGTCTCAGCCCATCCATTAAGCACATGCGGTTTGTACAAACAATAACAAGTGTACTTATTGTAGCGATTCAAAACAAAAAATTGATTGCTGAAAGCATTGCGCAAGCAGGATTAAAAAGAGAGTTGGAACTAGCGGCAGAAATGCAAAATATGCTTCTCCCCAAACATCTTCCCAAGACCAACTCCTTGTTGGTTGATTCTTATTACAAATCTCATGGACAAGTGGGGGGTGATTACTATGACTTCATTCAAATCAATGAGCATGAATGGATCTGTTGCATAGCCGATGTTTCCGGAAAAGGTGTTAGCGCAGCATTTTTAATGGCGGGCTTGCAAGCACAACTAAGAGGTTTGATAGAATCCTATGGTTGTGATTTGGAGAAAATAATTTCCGGTCTCAATACCAAAGTTCTTGAATCCGCCCAAGGAGAAAAATTTGTCACTTTTTTCATCGGACATTACCATTCCAAAAACCAAGAATTCTCCTACATCAACTGCGGTCACAATCCTGGATTTGTTTTTAATGACAACGCAAAAAATTGGATGAACGCCCAAACCCCAGCATTGGGAATTATTGATGCATTTATAGGGCTTAAAAAAAACACGCTTCATATCAACGCAGGCACTCACATTTTGCTCTACACGGATGGCTTGGTTGAAGTGGAAAATGAAATGCTCCAACCTTTTGGAGAAATAGGAATCTCTGAAGCATTTGAGCAATGGGGACAACAATTTTCAAATGTGCAATTAATGGAAAAGGTGAATCAATATATAGGAAAAATGAAATTTATTGATGATATTGCCTTGTTGCATATTTTGATAAATGAACCCTGAAGAAAAAATAGCGCTGCTCGAAAATCAAATCCTCGAAGCCAAAGAAACGCAAGCGACGATTCAATTCATTGTCAGCTCAGTATTGTCTCAAAACACAATTAAAGACGTTCTTTGGCAGATAGTGCACAACTGTATCCGTCAACTGGGGTTTATAGATTGCGTGATTTACCTTTACCAAGAAAACGCCAACGCGCTGATTCAATCTGCTGCGTTAGAAAATAAGACCATTTCTTTCCAAGAAATCAATAACCCTATTAAGCTACAAATTGGAGAAGGGATTGTTGGCAGCGTTGCCAAAGAAAGAAAAGCAGAGGTAATAAGCGATACCTCCAAAGATTCTCGTTACATCATTGATGATGCATCAAGACTTTCCGAAATTGCAGTTCCAATATTATTGGGGGATAAACTGATTGGAGTGATAGACAGTGAACATCCCGAGAAAAATTTTTACACCCCTAGACATTTAGAAATTCTTTCCACCATAGCATCCTTGTGCGCTTTCAAAATTGATAGTCTTTACACAATGGAGAAAATGCAACGGGTCAATGCTCAATTGCGCATTGCGCAAAAAATTGCGCAAATGGGATCGTGGGAATATCACATCAACTCAGGGAAAATCCACTTTCACTCCAGGGTAGAAGAGATGATGATAAAAACATCCAACGAACCCGGTTTAACTTTTGATGAATTTGAGAAAAACCTTCACCCTTCAGACGCAAAAACATTCAGAACGCACTGGCGTCTTTTCCTTGAACAAGATATTGCCGAGCCAGGATACATGAGAATAATTCTCAATGGCCATGAGCGTGAAATCTTGTGGAGAATAGCGGATAAAAAGTACATCGAGTTTGACAAATCAGGAATTATTCCCGGAGTGTTTTTAGACATCACAGACCTCAGAAATCTTGAGAAAGAAAAAGGGCATCTGATACTTGAATTAACCAAAAGGAATCAAGCACTGTCTCAATTCAACAAAATCATCTCACACAACCTCAGAGCTCCAGTTGCCAATATTCTAGGCATCCTCAGTCTCTTGGAACACATTTCTCCAGAAGAGGAAGACCACAAAGAACTCCAGAATGAGTTGGCCCATTTAGCGGCAGGAGTAGATGGCATTATCAAAGATCTAAATGGAGCCCTTAGCCATAATATTGAAATCAACGAAGCCAAATCCAAAATTCTTTTTGAAGATATTATTCAATCCAATCTTGACCTGTTGTCCGCTGCTATAAAGGAAGTTAATCCTACCATTAGATTGAATTGCAAAGCAGAATACGCGTTTGGATTTCCAGCTTATCTCAACTCGATTTTTTATAACCTCTTAGCCAATGCGCTGAAATATAGACAACCCGAAAGACCACTGGTTATTGATATTTCCACACATACGGATATGACCGATGTTCATATTGTTTTCAAAGACAACGGAAGAGGTTTAAACACATCAAAATCTGATGATAAAATTTTTGGTCTCTATTCAAGATTTCACAAAGAAATAGAAGGCAAAGGGCTCGGGTTATTTATTACCAAACAACAAATAGAATTCATGGGAGGCAGCATATATGCCGATGGTAAAGAAAATAAAGGGTTAACCGTTCACATTCAACTTCCAAAAATGTAAGCATTATGATCATCATCATAGACGACGATCCAATAAGCAGCAAAATTGCGGCGCTTTCCATCAAAAAAGGGATACCTGAAAGAGATTGCGTCATTTTTAACAATCCTGAAATTGCATTAAAAGACATCAAGGAGCTCAAAGAGACTCAACCTGAACTAAACCCTCTTTTACTGATTGATATCAACATGCCTGAAATGAATGGTTGGGAATTCATTGAAGCGCTCAACCTTCTTATTCCAGAGTCAGAAAATCGTTATTTGGGAATGATTCTTTCATCCTCTGTCGACCCCGCCGACATCGATAAAGCCAAGAGCTATCAACGCATTGTTCATTTTCTAACCAAGCCGTTTACACTGGAAACAACGCAAATTCTCAAACAATTTCTTGCTTAACCTTTGTATCTCGGTAAACCAAGTATGAAATGGCCACCCAAAAGGGAACCGCTATTTTATCTGAGTCCAAAAAGTTATTTAAAAAACCATGGGCAAAGTAAGTTACTATTCCCAAAAACAGCCCCATAACAATCAGCTTCTCCTCATATTCACTGGTGTTTCCGTAAACCCTAAACCCCATGAACATGACCAATAAAACAAATGAAATATAGATCAGCATTCCCATCAAACCTTGCTCAGATAAAGGCCCCAAAAACTCAGAATGCGCATTACCCCCATCGCCTCGGTTGGTGCTAATGATGGTCTTATCCTGCGCGCGCTGGAAAGGGGCATAAACAAATTGATACATGCCAGGTCCCCAACCGACTATGGGACGCTCACTATACATGGCAATGGCGCAATTCCATCGGTTTAATCGCTCTAAGTTGGAAGCGTCAGATGATACATTGGATATTGATTTGATGTGCTCATCCATTTTATCCGAACTCTCTTTCTTATTTCGATTCAAAGAAATTTGAATATCGTCCCAATACACAGTGGTCATTGTTCCCAAAACCAAACCGGAAAACAAAACCCACTTGAATGGTACTTTCATCACCATAAGCATTCCTATTCCAGCCGCAAATACAACGGAAAGCCATGCTGCGCGCGTGTATGATAAAATTAGCCCGATGGCCAAAACCAAACTACCCGTAACATAAAAAAAACGCAACAACGGGTTGTGTTGCTTTGAAAACAACTGCAAAATCACAAACGGGAAAACCAATGCCAATGCCGCGCCATATACCGTATGGTCTTTAAACAAGGGCTCCATAACCCAATGTGCTGAATCTTTATCAAATCCATGCATAGAATGTCTAATAATCGTGTATCCTATGGCCAAAATCAATGTCATAAAATACAACCGATACATCTTTTCGGGCACTATGTGCTTCTCAAAAAGCGGGACCAACAACAAGAAACAAGGGACAATGTACCACGCTCTTGCGATGATGTACTTCAATGAAACCAAAGGATCTTCGCTCGTCATTGTGGTTATCAGCATCCAAGAAAAATAGATCGCCACCCACCAAAGCAATGGATGCTTAAAATACAATTTCCTACCCAACGCAAATTGCCACAAGCCCAATAAAAAGAGACCCATCAACAACAATTCTGTTGGAATTATCAAACCCACTCCATCAATATCCATTTCAGACAAATCAACACTCAATGGTGTAACCAAAGCAATCATGTAGAATGTCCAATGCATTCTAAAAATGGTCATAATGATCACCATGCCCACCAAGGGAATGAGGGACAAATAAAAAAATTCAAAATAGAAGGAAAAAAACAAGCAAAAGGCATACAACAAGCCCGCCATCAATACCTTTCTTTGCATTGCGGATTCCAACATGGACTATATCTTTCCTTGCGCCTTAATGCTCCGCCAATAGTTCAAGACCAAAATGACAAAAACACCAAAAATCAAGGCTGATACCGTGGAAACCGCAACAATCAACCATCTGATGGGGTAAGACTTTTTATCAGCCTCAGCCGCGCTATCCAAAATAAACTTAGCAGGCAAATCTGATTCAATATCAATCTTCATCAACTCATGACGCTTGCGCAAAATATCCAATTTCTCATGAGCCGCCTCAATGTCTAAATCAAGTTTATTAAATGCAGTGCCATATTTTGACAATCGATCCATCTCTGCCTTAATCTCTCTTGCTCTATCTGGATGACCCTTTGAAATGGAAGAACTGTAATCTTTCATCAAAGCCTCAATCTGATCCTTGTAGTCATAAACACCAAATTTTCTCAATGCGGTCATGCTGTCCTCCATTGATTTAAGCTCACTCTCTTGAAAACGCAATGTGGTCTCTGCATAATTAAAGGCATCCCTTGCTCGGTCACTGCGCATTCTATTGCTCACTGAATCCGTATACTCCGCTATGGCATTGGCCATGTTCATTGCCCGCTTGGGATCTGCATCGTAAACTTCAATTTCAATACCGCCAAACTTGGTCAAACTAGCACTTACGTTCTTGTTGTATTCTTTGCCAATAAGCGTATTGGCACCAGGATCTGATTTGGGTATTTCATAGACTGTCCAAAGGTCAAATCGATCAATAACCTTTGTTTTGATTTGATCGGAGTTAATCACCTGCATCAATCGCTCAGCATCTTCCTCTTCTCCATAAGCCAATACATCCTCCTTCTTTTGCTCCTCCAACATCTGCTCCCCAAAGGAGTGCTGCTGTGTCGCAAACAAAACTACCGTACTCTTGTATTTCTCTTGAATCATAAAAGAAACAATGGCAGACAAAACAGCTGTAACCAAGCCAATAATCATCAAGGGCTTTCTGTTCTGTAAAATCAATAAAATCAAATTCTCTGAAGACTCTGGTTGTTGGCTTTTTTCCATCTTTTTCATTTAACAAGGCACGACAAAACGAAAAAATAAACAATTTATTTCGCGGTGCAATTTTAGACCAATTCCTTGAATTTTGAAGCCCCCACTCCCGCAAAAGGTAGTTTTAAGCAAATAAATCTTGAAAATTCTGATTTTTATCTTTCTTTAAACAAGGGCGATGCTTACATTTGCAACCAAATTTTTTACGCCTAATTATGTCGCAAAACAACGGTAAAGTAGCGCAGGTAATTGGTCCAGTAGTGGATGTTACCTTTCCTGCAGGTCAAAAACTTCCAAATATTCTAGACGCCATGGTGGCCAAGCGCCCTGATGGTTCTGATTTGATTTTAGAGTGCCAGCGCCACATTGGTGAAGACACTGTCCGCGCTATTGCTATGGATGCCACTGAAGGTATTCAACGCGGGGCTGAGGTTATTGCGATGGGTCAAGCCATCACCATGCCAACAGGAGACCAAATCAAGGGTCGTTTATTTAACGTTGTTGGTACTGCCATTGACGGTATCGGTGATGTAAATAAAGAAGGTGGTAATCCTATCCACCGCAGCGCTCCTCGTTATGAGGATTTGACAACATCTGCTGAAATCCTTTTCACAGGTATTAAAGTAATCGATTTGATTGAGCCATACTCTAAAGGTGGTAAAATTGGATTGTTTGGTGGTGCTGGAGTAGGAAAGACAGTATTGATCATGGAGTTGATCAACAACATCGCAAAGGCATACGAAGGTTTGTCAGTATTTGCCGGAGTTGGTGAAAGAACCCGTGAAGGAAATGACTTGTTACGTGAGATGATTGAGTCTGGCGTTATCAAATATGGTAAAGAGTTTGTTCACGGAATGGAGCAAGGTGACTGGGATGTAACCAAAGTAGATAAAGTTGAATTGGCAAAAAGCCAAGCAACTTTGGTATTTGGTCAGATGAATGAACCTCCCGGAGCACGCGCTCGTGTAGCCTTGTCTGGTTTGACTGTAGCTGAATATTTCCGTGATGGGGATGAGCAGTCTGGTGGTCGCGATATCCTTTTCTTCATCGATAATATCTTCCGTTTTACACAAGCCGGTTCTGAGGTTTCTGCTTTGTTGGGTCGTATGCCATCAGCAGTAGGTTACCAACCCACGTTGGCTTCTGAGATGGGAGCTATGCAAGAACGTATCTCTTCTACCAAACGCGGTTCAATTACTTCTGTTCAAGCGGTATACGTTCCTGCGGATGACTTGACGGATCCAGCTCCTGCTACAACCTTTGCTCACTTGGATGCAACTACGGTATTGAGCAGAAAGATTGCTGAGTTGGGTATCTACCCTGCGGTAGATCCTTTGGATTCTACGTCTCGAATCTTAACTCCTCAAATCGTAGGTGATGAGCATTACACTTGCGCTCAACGCGTGAAAAACATTCTTCAACGTTACAAAGAA
>CAZNVU010000063.1:0-15246 GCA_964576575.1 uncultured Chryseobacterium sp. | reverse complement strand
GGGATGGTTGAAAAAACTTTTCCATCTCTTGGACTGATGTTGTCGATGGTTTTCCCTGATTTAGCGGGAGTTAGCGCTCCGTTGATGTAATTGAGTATTGTAATCACACAAAAAAATTTACTACAAATGTATCTAATTCAGAAAAGTCTTGCATTGTTTATGAAAATAGCATTATTTTTGCCTCGCTTTTGCCCGATCGTCTAATGGCAGGACAGCAGATTTTGATTCTGCTTGTATAGGTTCGAATCCTGTTCGGGCAACTTGTAAAAGGTCATCTTAGGATGGCCTTTTTTATTTTTTGAACTTGACAAAATCACCTTTTTTTATTCGACTTGAACGCTCTAGACCATTGATTTTGGCTAGTTTTTTTAGCGATACACAATGGTCCTGAGAAATTTGCCAAAGGGTAGTATTGGCATCAGCGGTGATTCCTTTTTCTTTTACCCACAAACGTTTTCCTTGAAGATAAATCTTGTCTCCAGTTTGAAACATTTGAACGTCAAGGTCATTGTATTTTTTCAATTGCCAACTTCCAAAATTCAATTCTTTGGTGAGCGATTCTTCTGTATCGCCTTTGGCTGCAATGATGTAGCGGTTGTTTTTTTGGACAACTAGTATAGTTCTGCTAGTTTTTTTTTTAGGTCGTCCATTTGAGAGACGGCTTCAGATCCTTGGTCCAGTTCATGGAGATTGTGTCTTTCAATGAGCTCAATAAGCAGCTGGGGATATTTGGGATTGGTGGCATATCCGCATTGCTTGAGTCCTTGCGCCCAGCCTTTGTAGTCGGTTGGTTTTAGTTCAAAGAGAGACGCGTAGCGGTCGCGTTTGAGAAAAAGACTGTGGTCTTCAAAGGAGGCTTCAGGATCTTCATATACACGGAAGCACTCATCTTTTTGGTCGTCATCCTTGAAGAATTTTTTTCCCGTCCAATCCTTGTGGCATTTGATGCCAAAATGATTGTTGGCTTTAATAGCCAGATCAGAAGTTCCCGATCCTGATTCTAAAATTCCCTGTGCCATTGTGATGCTTGCAGGAACTCCATGTTTCTCCATTTGTTCCAAACATTCCTTTTTCCATTTTTGGATGTAGGCCTCAGTTGTCTTTTGAGACAAAAGAGAAAAAGGCAATAAGAAAAAGATGATGATGAGACGAATCATGGAACAATGATACTGGATTCTTTTGAATCCATGTTTTCATTTTTGATAAGTTTTCCGTCTTGCTGATAAGTTTTCCAAACGCCGGAGGGCTTGTTGTCTTTGTAAAAACCGTCAATTTTGATTTGACCGTTTTCATACCAGAGTTGATAAGGTCCGTTTTTCACGCCCAATTCGTAAGTGTGTAAACTGTAGGGTTTTCCGTCTTTGTAAAATGAGCGGCAAGTGCCATTGCGCTTGTTGTCTTTGATTAAAACATCGGTGTGTACCTGTTTGTTGTCATAAAAGGTTTTCTCGCCAATTTTCTCTCCTGTTTCAGGATCCGTTATGACTACATTCATGGGATTGCCATTGCCATAGGTGGCCATGACATTTTCTTTTGGACCTGATTGACAAGCCATGATCAATAGGCAACAATAGGCGAAAAATAGTATTCTCATTTGTCTCGTTCTATGGTGAATTGGATGAGTTTATGGATGGAGCCGCTGACGTCTGACTGCGGAAATTGAGCCAGAATATTTTGAGCGGTTTTGGCGTATTGGTTCATGGCTTCTGTCGCATAGGCTATTGATCCGCATTCCATTAGTCGTTGCTGCAAGTCCATGAGTTCCTTTTGGCCAACACTTTTGTTTTTTAGTAGTAACTTTATGAAAGCAATGGTCTCCTTGCTTCCATGCTGCAGAGCGTGCAAGATGGGCAGAGTGAGCTTATTTTCCTGAATATCGCCACCCGTCGGCTTGCCTATGTTGGCGCCAAATCCAAGATCTAAGAGGTCGTCTTTGATTTGAAAAGCAATCCCAATGTTGATCCCCATTTGGTATAAGGCGTCTTGGGTTTGGCCGTCCACGTTGGCGGAGGCACCCCCCATTTGGCAACATGCGCCAATCAAAGAAGCCGTTTTTTGTCGGATGATTTGGTAATAGATTTCCTCCGTTACTTTCATCCTTCTTGATTTTTCTTGCTGAAGCAATTCGCCCTCACTTATTTCTTGAACCGCTGTAGCTACAATTTTAAGGAGGTCAAAGGCGTTGTTGTTGACGCTAATTAAAAGGCCTTTGGAAAGGAGATAATCACCAACAAGAACTGCAATTTTATTTTTCCAAAGGGCATTGATGGAAAAAAATCCACGCCTGGTCATGGCTTCATCTACTACGTCATCATGGACCAATGTAGCCGTGTGCAACAATTCAATCAAAGAAGCGGCAACAAAGGTTTTCTCCGTTGGTTTTTGAAACAACTTTGCGCTGAGGAAAACGAGCATGGGGCGCATTTGTTTTCCTTTTCTTTTGATGATGTAGTGTGAAATTTTGTCCAATAGACCATTCTCACTTTTTAAGCTATTGGCAAAAAAAGGTTCAAAATCGCGCATTTCTTGTGCGATAGGGGCCTGTATGTGTTGCAGTGCAATAGCTGAATTCATGCGGCAACAAATGTAGTAATATCTTATCTTGACGTTGCTACGCGAGAACCAGGAAGTTTGTGAATTATTCCACACATTTCCAATTCAAAAATGGCCGAGGCAAAATGGGAGGCGGATAGTTGTGTTTTTATCTGAAGTTCATCCAAGTGTAACTCGCGAAAGGACCTAAGGGTTTGAAAGGTTAATTGCGCATTTTCACTTAATGGATCTGTTTCAAAAGGAAGCTCTGGTTGCTCTTTTATGCCAAGATCCTTAAGCAGCTGTGGAATTTCTGTGATGGCAGCGGCGATGTTTTGGTAGATCAACTGATTACATCCCTGACTTTTCACATCGTGTATTCTTCCGGGAAGGGCAAAAATATCTCGGTTGTATTGTTGTGCAAACTGAGCGGTGATAAGACTTCCACCACTTTTTTCCGATTCAATAACCAATGTGGCATCACATAAACCGGCAATGATTCTGTTGCGCATGGGGAATCTTTCTTTATCTGCAAAAATGCCCGGACAATATTCAGTGATGAGCCCTCCGTTGTTTTTGATTTGTTGTGCGAGCGGACGATGGCTTGCGGGGTAAATGGTGTGCAGACCATGGGCTAGGCAGGCAATGTTGGCTACACCCAACGCGTTGCATTGCTGGTGCGCGGCTTGATCTATTCCATACGCCAATCCGGATACGATGGTTACGGGATGCTTGGCAACAGCTGATATAAATTGATTCACAAAGTCAATTCCATAAGGTGTGGTGGTTCGTGAGCCCACAATGGCAACCATGAAGGGTGTTGTTTTTAATGCATTTTGTCCTTGGGTGTATAATACAACGGGTGCGTCGTCGCAGTTTTTTAATCGATGAGGATAATGGCTGTCTTGGATAAAAGTGATTTCAATCTTTAGTCTAAGACAGTCATTGACCACTTTTTCGGCATTCTGCATAAAAGCTGCACTGTGTAGGTATTGGTACCATTCCTTGCTGAAAAATCCCAATGCTTGAAAGTCCTTGAATGGAGCACGGAAGATGTCCATGGGGTCTTTGAAAAGATGCAGAACTTCTCTGGTCCTTTTTGGCCCAAGCCCAGGAATCAAGGATAACCCAACTTGTTGTATTAAAAATTGATCATTCATTCGAACAGCAAAGTTGCTGTAGAAAACAACAGCTTGGCTCGAATAAATTATAGGAAAAACCTATATTTTATTTGTTCTCAATGATGTATTTTTCAATGGCAGCGCTCATGCTAGGCGACTTGGGATTGGGTGCCATGATGTCAATGCGCAATTTGTTGTCAGCAGCAGCGTCGGCTGTTGTTTTCCCAAATACGGCAATGCGCGTGGTGTTCTGTTTGAACTTTGGAAAGTTCTTGTAAAGTGACTCAATGTCTGAAGGAGAAAAGAAAACCAACATGTCGTATTTCACATCGGCCAAATCAGACAAATCACTGCAGACCGTTTTGAACATATTGGCCTTGGAATGGGAGATGCCATTCTTTTCCAATTCTGCCGGGATGGTTTGATTGAGTAAGTCAGAGCAAGGCAATAGTAGTTTTTCTCCTTTTTGTTTGAGGATAACTTCAATCAAGGAAGAAAAGGTTCCGCTTCCGTAAAATATTTTCCGCTTTCTGAACAAGATGTATTTCTGCAAATAGAAAGCGATGGCTTCAGAGGTACAGAAATATTTCATTTCATTGGGAATGGTAAGGCGCATTTCTTTGGCCATTCTGAAATAATGATCAACGGCATTTCTGCTGGTGAAAATGACACCGGGGTGATCTAGGATATCAATGCGTTGTTGTCTGAAATCGATGGCTGGAATCCCCTCAACATGGATGAAAGTACGGTAATCAATCTTGATTTTGTACTTCTTAGCAATGTCAAAATACGGGTTCTTTTCATTCCCCGGATCTTGAATGGTAATCAGGATGGATTTTACTTTTTCTGCCATTTTAATCTTCCAATGAATACATCCTAAGGATTGGACAACATCTGAATCAACTTCACTCCAATCAGCATAGGTAATATTTCAAGAGTGCAAATGTAAAAAAAGATGTAGAATAACGGAACGTTATTCGTGAAAGCCACCCAAGCACCCTTTAAAATGCGCCAAGAAATTAATAATCCGATAACAATGGCAGTGCCTCCGATGTAAATGTAGGCGTGCTGTATGCTGCTGAGAGCGGCTAAAATAATCAGCGGATAAAGCAATATGGCCAAAAGTCTATTGGTGGAAAAGGTTCGGTATTGGTACTCCGTCAACGTAAAATCACCTTCACTAAACCACTTGACCAGCTGAAAAGAAATCCATTTTAAGCCATAGATCAAAAGAACACTCAATGCGCTGACCAATGATACCCACCAAGGTAGCGCAGTAGAATAAATAAAAGCTTGGTAGAACAAAACCCACAACAAGCCCATCAATACCGCATGCTGAAAGGTTAGAAATAGATAGGGTCTTGGGATATTGGTTTCTTCCCGCATGAATTGGCGCATGGCAATATCACTGCGAAAAGCTTTGAACACATTCTTCATTTTGGTTGGATACACCACATTGAAGTAAGCCATCAAAGAGAGCAACACCAATAGCACAATCACCATCCAATCTTCAAAGAAGTGAATAGGCGGGCGAAGTGTTGGCGTTACCAATCCAAACATTTTATCGAATCATTTTCAAGAATCCCACTTCTGCAGGAGTCAAGTGTCTGTATCGACCTCTGGTCAAATCTTTTTTGGTTAAACCGGCATACATAACGCGGTCCAGTTTTTTAACGCGGAATCCCAATTTTTCAAACATGCGCTGAACAACACGGTTTTTGGCGCTGTTGATGCGAATACCTACTTGCTTTCTGTCGGTGTCTGCATCTACAAAAGCCACTTGCTCTGCTTTTACAAAACCATCTTCCAATGAAACACCATCGAGCAATTGCGCCAGGTCTTTTTGGGAAATCTTTTCGGTCAATTCAACGTGGTAAAGCTTGGCGTAATCATTTTTGGGAGCTGTCAAATGCTTGGCCATTTCACCATCATTGGTGAAAAGCAATAACCCTGTGGTATCCTTGTCCAGGTTTCCAACAGGGTAAATGCGCTCCGCACATGCAGAATTAACCAAATTCATTACCGTCTCTCTGCCTTTGGGATCATCCATGGTGCAGATAAATCCTTTGGGCTTATTCAACAACACATAGCGGTATTGCTCTGCACGAATAACGCGGTCATCGTATTTCACCACATCTTTTTGTGGATCGATTTTCAATCCCAATTCAGTAACAACTTTTCCATTGACGGTGATTAAACCCAGGCCAATCAACTCATCAGCATCACGTCTTGAGGCGATGCCTGCCATGGAAAGGTATTTGTTCAATCTAATCTGACCATCGCGCTCTGCCCTTGAAATAAAAGCTTTTTTGGGTGTGAAGTCAGTATCCAAATCTTTGCTGCTTTTTCTAAAGCGTGGCTTTTGTTCTACTTCTTCTTGTTTGTCAAAGCGCTTTCTGCGGGTTGGCCCATTGGATTCAAACTTTTTGAAGGGTCGTTCAGATCCCGAACGTTCGCCGCGGGGAGTGAACGCTGCACCACCTCTTTTTGGACGATCTGTTGAAGTGCGCTCACCATCTGGTCTGCGGCGTGGCGCCTCTCCATCACGGGGAGGACGGGCTGTATCAAACTTCTTTTTGAAACCAGGACCGTTTTTTATTGGACGATCACCGGCAGGACGCTTTCTATCACGTGGTCCATCCGCAGATTTTCTGTTGTCTTTTTTTACAAAGTCTTTTTCAGGCTTATCTGAGCTAAACTTGGGTTTATTGTCTCCGCGACCTCGGCGACCTTTTGGGGCCGAACCTCCGCTGGATGTTCTAGATGTAATTCTTGCCATGAAAAATGATTTTGGCAAAATTAGGCAATCTAGAGCGAGCGAGCGGAAATCAATAGCGGATAAAAGTAAGATTCAATGTGAGAGATGCGCATTTTGGGCCCACTTCCAAAGATGGTGATGAGGTCAAACCGGGGCTCTTTGACAATTTTATACCGTTGGATATACGCATGTGCACTTTTCATGATGCGGGTTTTTTGTTGCCCTTGAACGATGCGGTCCGCAGGAATATCAAAGCCATTGCGTGTTTTAACCTCAAAGAAAACAATGTCGTTTTCTCTTTCCGCAATGATGTCGATTTCAAATTTTCCCAATCGCCAATTTTGTTCCCGGATGCGGAACCCATTTTCTTTGAGGAATTCTACAGCCTGATATTCGCCGTTTTTTCCGATTTCTACAGTATTCAGTTCCATGGTTGTTTTAATTTGCACAAAACTATTTTTCATCCATGCAAAAGCTTATTCCATACTTGTTGTTTTTTATGCCATTTTATGTGCTTGCTCAAACGCCTGAGCAGACAGTGAAGGAAGGCCGGGAGTCCTATATTTATTGGGGATACCATAGGAATTTTTACGCACCTTCAGATATTCATTTTCAAAGCAGTAGGTATGATTTTACAATGTTTGATGTAAAAGCCAATGATATGCCCGCAAAGGGCGAGCAGTATTTTAGACTGCACGATTTTTCCGTGCCACAGTTCAATTTTAGAATGGGACAGGAGTTGAAGAACAACTGGTTTTTGTCATTGGGATATGACCACCACAAATACCGTTTTACAGGAACACAAAACTTGACCATTACTGGAAATATTGACCCTTCTTCTGCGGCAGATTATTACCGCATGACGGACCCTGAGGAAATTGCACAATACACAGGGACCTTTAATGGAGATTCACTGTTGTACAAGCGACAATTCATGGATTTTCATCACAGCAACGGCATGAATTACATCCGTGTTCAATTGGAAAAACGCGGCACTGTTTTCCAATTTCCAAAATTGAAATCACGTCTTGATTTATACGGTGGGGTAGGGGCAGGAGCGGTGATTTGTTGGACCGATTTTACCTTTTTGCGCCAGCGCTATTTGAACAACCTGCACTTTAGTGGTATTGGTATCAGTGCTGTTTATGGCGCGCGATGGGTTTTTAATGATCGTTTCTTTATCCAACATGGTTTTCAAAACGGCATCAATTTTTTGTTTGATATCCAACTGGAGAAAAATGAAGAAACAGGTATGGCACCGGATGATGCTGGAGCCAAAGCCTCACAAAACATCCACTATTTTGAGCGCGGCGTTCAGGTGGGGTATGTTTTTCGTGTTGGAAGAACAAGGGACTCTAAGAAAAAGTTTACCAGTGTAATAAATCCATCCTTCTGATGAGTTTATTTCCCTAGTTCAGAGGGAAAAGTTTATTTTTCGTCCAATATTGATTTTATCTCACTCAGAGCTTGATCAGCTTTTCTTTGCATATCACTTTTTGCATTATTAGGCAAAATGAAAACGGCACAACCAAGAGGAAAAAAGCAGATTGCAACAATCCAGCCGGCCGTACCTGGTTTAGCTTCAAAGTCAATGTTAATTGAGAAACGCCCGTCGCGCTCGTTGACCCTTCCTTGAATGTTTGTATCGTAACCAAATCCTGAGAATCTTGAGCCCGTGATGTTAATGCCACCGGAGCTAGACAATGAGACATTTCCCATACTCTCTAGTTGTTCTTCGACAACTTTGATTACGTCTGCTTTTGTTTTTGAGCTTTTAAAGCTTACGGATGAGTTTCCTTTAAACATGTTATTTCTATTTATGGATTTATTTGATTATTATCGATGTGCGATGTGATATTTTCAATTTGTTAGGTAGGTGTTTTGGCTTTATCCTATCAAGCAGAAATGAGTTATTGCTTTGAACAAATATTGTGATAAGATAGTTGTTGTAAATAGCAATAGTGATAATCGATATGAGTGAAAGATTATTTTTTTCTGGCTCAACGCATGGAGTAAATAAGTAACCACAACCAAGAAAAAAGGTAAAATCGCGGTATTGTGTGAGCAGGCTTCTCTAATGGATCCGTGCAGAAATAGATGCAGTCCTCTTGTCATCCCGCATCCGGGACAATCAAAATGAAAAAGATATTTATGTAGGCATAGAGAGAGAGATTTCTCAAAAAGGTAAGTTTTGGGGACAAAATAGATGGTGAGTAGCCCGACAAGCAATATTATACTCGATTTATTTCGCGCTGAAATATTTAGTGAAGTTTTCATGGCTACCTTAAAATTCAAGTTTTAATAAGTGCGGTTATTGGTTTTATATGAATTCAAAAACAGCCAACAAGTCCAAGCACATCAAATCCTCACCAATTATCTTTATCCTTATTGTTTAAATCTTCTCGAAAAAATCTGTTTTCCCTTCTATCAAAGACAAAGCCATCATGAACTATAGCTCCATTTTTGTACACGACAGTATCTCCATCTTGTTTTATTGCTTCAATTTCTTCTGTATAATAAGGTTCACAAGGGTCCCCACCGAAAATGTTAGACCCATTCTTATCGTAAAGACAAATACTTGGAGGGTACACTTTACCCGTTTTTGGATTGATTTCTTCGCTGATTGTAATTGTTAATTTTCCACCAGCGAGTGAAACAACAGATCCGTCTCCACCAGTACATTTCCCAGATACATAAGCCTCATATTCATTTCTACTGACGTATTTAACTGGGTCTACAGATATTTCATAGTAGAATGTTTGAAATCCAAATAGTTCCGACTGATTATTAGCCCTTCCTTTATATTCTCCTGAATATATATTTGTCAAATTTTGATCTACATCACCTTTGCTAGGGCCGTTAAATCTGGAAAAAAAGATTACTGCGGCTACAATTAGGCATCCCATTAAAACCTTATAAGTCCAAGAAAAGTCAGATTTTATATCTTCAGATTCTATTTTCCCATACTTTTCCTTCATCTCTGGAGAGTTGAAGTGTGGATTCTTTTTAATTTCAATGATGAGATTACCCAAATCCATAAATTTTACTTTATATGGTTTTAGTATCTGCATTGATTTTGCTTTCAACTTTTCTTTTTTCAATGAAAGGAGACCTTCTTTATCTTTGAGAATCTCTATTTCTGCAAGTGTATAAGCGTCTTTTTCAGAAATGTTGTATTTTTCAACTAAGCTCATATTTTGATTTGTATTTAAAATTTTGATTTACCATTCATAGATGATTTAGACACTTAAATCGCAATACTCAAAGATTTTTGCTGTTATCATCTTCATATAAAGCGCTTTCTCATTTCAGTCAAAAACATTCGAAGCAAAAAAAGTATTTATACCGGGGATATAAACACGTTTTTATTTGTAATTTACAACTTTCATTTGTAATTTTACCCATTATGAAAACCAAATTAAGTATTTCAGAGAATATTCGTTTGATCAGGGAATCTCAAGGTTATAGCCAAGACTATGTTGCGATTAAGCTTGAAATTACACAGCAAGCGTATTCAGCTATTGAGAAAAACCCAGAACGTGCCACCTTGAGTAGATTAAAGGAGATAGCGGCAATATTACAAGTTCCACTTGTGACACTTTTGGGGGAAGATGAGATTAATCTTCAACAAAATTTTCATCAAGCTGGCGGAAATGCAGCTACAGTATTTAAAAATGTTTCTAGTGGATCAGAGGTGTATGAGAAATGGATTGCCGAATTGAAAGAGGAGGTTCAATTTCTGCGTAAGCTAGTTTCGGATAAAATTAATGAATAGTAATGAACTACCCCATCCATTATCCCATGCCCGGCGAGCGCTGGAAACACTACAAAGGTGGTGTGTATGAAATCATCTCCCTGGCCAATCACAGTGAAACCAAAGAGCCCTTGGTGATTTATAAGAGCGTTCCTTTTGGCAGCGTTTACGCTAGGCCTTTGTCTATGTGGCATGAGCCCTGCACGTTGAACGGCGTCAAGTTGAATCGATTTACCCTCAACTTATGAAAGCATCTTATCAGTCGATAGGAAACTGACTCACAGAAAACCCCCGTTATCCCATTTAGTTATTGAGAAGTTTTTATCAATAATGGCAATAGATAAAAGTAAACTTAGGACTCTTTATAGAAAATGCAGCTATCTGTACTCCAATGCACAGTGATGTTATTTCCAGATAAAATTAATGACCAGTTTTCACCACCCTCACCAACGAAACGATACTCATTTGGACGATTCTCTACCGGTTGAATTTTCCCCATTACAGGCTTAGATTTTTCGGCTACACCCAACACAACATAACTCTCTTCATAAATGGCATTACATTCCTTATTTATATAAAGGGTTAAATAGCCATTAACACCACTTTTAAGAGTGCATTCAGAGCGATATATACCTTCGAAATCATTGCATTTTTCTTTGCTGCATTTAGAAATTTGGCCAATGATAATTGTTACGATAATTGTGATGAACCACCATGATTCATACCACTTTTTTTTCTTGATGTTATTCATTGAGTTTTTTTTGGAAAAATAATCCAAAAATTTAATTTTTGGATTTTAATTTTTATAGAATAGTTTTGTTATGAAAGATTTTCGGACCTCTAACACTCAGGAAAAATGATAACCAAAGTACCAATCATTAAAAAGTTCTATTTTATTGTTCAACTGTTGTTTTTGTCTTTAATGTCTTGTCAGGACTCATCAATGCCAAAGGATCTTCAGGACAGAAAAGATAATTTGAATAAAACACTAGACTCTTTAGCCGATGAAAGAAGTATATTGACAGTCGATAATATTTCTTCGCTGATCAAAAAATACGAAAACTTAAAAGCAGAGTTGATTGGATATACCTCTGATTGTCAGAAAAGGGGAATTCCGAAGAATAATGACGAGTTGATTTTATTTATAGATAAAACCGTTAAAGAGCTGAGCGAAACCAATAGAGTTGTTGAGAGTATAGGGACTTCATCAGGTTTCATATGGGAGAATGCTGATATTGAAAATCAAGTCTATACAATAGTTGTTTTTCGAGGTTTGCGTTTTGAGATTACGGGATATTTAATGAATGGCGAGACTGATTCAAGCAATTTTACAGAGGCGCTATCAATTTCTGGAAAATGGCATGTAATAAATCCTATAAAAGTTGAGGGGACTTTAGACCAGAAAAATATTCCAATGAGTTGGACTTTTAGTAGTGATTATTCAACGATGACAAATAGCAAGGGGGTTGTATTTCAACGCATCAAAGTTAATCAATGAAGATGAGTCAAGATTGTAACGACTAATCGTTTTACTTTGATACCATAAAAAAAGAAGGCACGTGGCCTTCTTCTCTTTTCTATTGTCTTTGTATCATTACATGTGAATGGCGCGGTTAGAAGTTGCTGCCATAGCCGCCTCTTTCAAGCTTTCTGTAAACGTGGGGTGTGCGTGACAGATGCGCGCAATGTCTTCTGCTGTTGCTTTAAACTCCATCGCCATCACAGCCTCCGCAATCAAATCCGCACAACGTGGGCCAATCATGTGTACACCCAATACTTCATCTGTTGTGGCATCGGCCAATACTTTGATGAATCCATCGGTATCCATGCTGGCGCGCGCTCTGCCACTGGCTTTGAAAGGAAAGCTTCCTGCTTTGTAGGCAATGCCTTTGGTTTTCAATTCTTCCTCTGTATAACCAACAGCCGCTACTTCAGGCCATGTATAAACTACTCCAGGAATCAAGTGGTGGTTGATGTGAGGTTTTTGACCCGCTAAAATTTCTGCTACATAAACACCCTCTTCTTCAGCTTTGTGGGCCAACATCGCCCCTTTAACCACATCGCCAATGGCGTAAATGTGGGGCTGTGAAGTTTGCAATAAATCATTGGTGATGACACGTCCTCTTTCATCCAAAGCAACGCCTGCTTTGTCTGCGTTTAGTCCTTCTGTGTATGGTTTTCTTCCTACAGAAACCAACGTGTAATCTCCTTCCAAAACCAACTCTTCCCCTTTGGCGTTGTCTGCTTTTACAACAACTTTTTTACCTGTATTCTCAACTGATTTTACTTTGTGAGACAAGTAAAACTCAAAGCCCAATTTGGTCAAAGACTTTTGTAAATCCTTGCCCAATGCCTTGTCCATGGTGGGAATGATGCCGTCCATGAATTCTACAACACTCACCTTGGCACCCAAACGCCCATAAACACTGCCCAACTCTAAACCAATTACTCCACCTCCGATGATGACCAAATGTTTTGGAATCTCAGTCATCTCCAAAGCCTCTGTGCTGGTGATGATTCTTTTTTTATCAATGTTGATGAAAGGCAATGAGGCAGGCTTGGACCCTGTGGCAATGATGATGTTTTTACCAGTGATGTTTTGTGTTTCTTTTTCTCCTGCAACGGCAACGGTGTGCGCATCAACAAAGCTGCCCATTCCGTGAAGAACGGTGATTTTGTTCTTCTTCATCAAAAATTGAATACCCTTAACGGTATCGGAAACGACACCAGCCTTGCGGGCAATCATTTGTTTCAGATTGATTTTGGGAGCGGCAGACAATTCAATACCGTGCTCATTGAACTGGTGAACCGCTTGGTGGTAGTGCTCAGAAGAGTCCAACAACGCCTTGGAAGGAATACAACCCACGTTTAGACAAGTACCGCCTAGGCTGTTGTATTTTTCCACAAGCGCCACAGACATTCCCAATTGCGCGCAACGAATGGCGCTTACATAACCACCAGGACCAGAACCGATCACAATCACATCAAACTGACTCATGCTATTCATTTTTTACAAAAGTAGGAATATCATCAAGTAATTAACAAAGGAGATTGGAGAAACAAGTATGGAAAGATGGTCTAGGTTACCCAAAAAGGACTAATTTTCATTCATGATTATGATTTTTGATATCGCCATATTTGTCATGTTGGGGTACGCGGCATGGAAGGGGTGGCGCAATGGATTCATCATGGAGATATTTTATCTCCTTTTTATTTTTGTCGCCATCTATTTGTCACTGCATTTTTCCGATTGGTTTGCAGGAAAATGGGGCGGCCCTCAGCCCAATGGATCTGGCTTAAAGGCGTTTTTGATTTGTGTATTGTTGTTTGCAGTATTGTTGTTTTTTATTGCAAAATTGGTAAGTGTGGCCATCAAGTCAGGTGGCGGTAGCAATGTGAATGCTTTTGCCGGATCTTTCTTTGCAGTCTTTAAAACATTGTTGGTGTTGAGTGTATTGTTGGTGGCAGGAGAGAAAATCAATGGAAAAGTGAAGTGGATGCCCAGAGAGCAAAGAGAATTGTCATGGACCTATGATCCTTTGTATCGCTTTTCATTTATGTTGTTGCCAGCTATTGAGGAGAGTGCTTTGTATCACAATGGGGTGCGCAAAGCCAAGGAGGAGTGGGATGATGGGGCCAATAAAATCAAAGAGAAGTATTAAAAAAAATCCTCCCGAAGGAGGATCTTTAGAGGTCCCGAGCGGATTCGAACCGCTGTACAAGCTTTTGCAGAGCTCTGCCTAGCCGCTCGGCCACAGGACCAATGAGGGGCAAATATACAAAGTATCATCATTGGAACAAACAACTTAGTTTTGTAAAAAATAAAAATTATGACGAACAGGGTTTATATCATATTCATTTCCATATTGTCAGTTCTGTCTTTGTTTTTAGGTTATATGTTGTATTCAACAAAGAAAGAGTTGACGGAGAGAATTATTTACGTTGACAAAGCCAATGGAACTTTGATTGATGAGCGTGACGGTTTGCAAATGGAATTGGAGCAAATGCAGAGCACTTTCTCTGAGATGGAAACGGATAATAAGCAAATGCAAGACAGCATTCAATGGCAGTCGGCAAGAATTGCAAAGTTGATAGCCTCTTCTAGAAATAAAGACTTTGATATTAAACAATTGCGAGACGAAACAGCCACCCTTCGCCGCATTATGAAGGGTTATATTCATGATATTGATTCATTGCAAAGAATGAATGATCGTTTGATTGTAGAGAAGCAAAATGAGAGCGACAGAGCCAATAGAGCAGAGACACAATCCAAACAATTGGCCAATGAGTTGAGCACCACGCAAGATGTTGTTACCAAAGGCTCAGTCCTTGCCGCTGCAGGTTTTAGCAACAAAGGAATCAAAGAAAAAACACGTGGTGGAGAAAAGGATGTTGAGCGTGCATCTCAAGCTTCTCAAATCAAATCATGTTTTACCATTCGTCAAAACAACATTGTCAAATCAGGAACCAAGAAGATTTACATGCGGGTAGAATCTCCTTCAGGACAGTTGGTTGGTAATGCTGGCAATGCCAATTTGGACGGACAGAGTATGGCTTACAGTGCTATGCGTGAAATAGATTATCAGAACCAGGACACAGATGTTTGTATGTATTGCATGGCATCAGGATTGACCAAAGGAACCTACAAAATATCCATCTTTGAAGGAGGGAAAAAAATAGGTCAATCGGATTTGGTTTTTTCAAGATAAGAGGGAAATAAACAAGAAGGGATTGCCCTATCTTTGCAAACAGTTAACGCGTAAACATTAAGTCATGGGTAAATTAGGACCTACAGAGATTATTCTCATCATTGCAGTATTGTTGTTGTTTTTTGGAGGAAAGAAAATTCCAGAATTGATGCGTGGTTTGGGTAAAGGTGTCAAGGAATTTAAAGACGCCAGCAAAGGCGAAGCTTCAGAGTCCGACAACAAGCCAGAGAAATTGTAATGACTCCCCGTTACTCCTCGCTTTCCGAAGTACAAAAAGACTTGGGCTCTGGTGCTATTACACTACCCGAGTTGGTATCTTATTATTTGGACAATATTGAACGCTCAAGTCATTTGAATGCCTTTATTGAGGTG
>CAZNVU010000062.1:0-15388 GCA_964576575.1 uncultured Chryseobacterium sp. | reverse complement strand
CCTGATTTACAATATGCTTGCGGCAATTTAACCTTAGAAGGCGGTTTTATAGGAACTGTTTCATGTACACAATGTCAAGAAGGTGTACTAACACCATACCCCGCCAACGCAAATATCACAGAGACTTTTTGTCCTGATCAGGCTGGATACAATATGGCAATGACCATAACAGGTCAAATAGAAAGCAATTGGGATTATCTGAACATCTACGAAGGAACTACAGCTACAGGCACCCCCATTTTCACTTGGGGTGATGGAACAGTGCCTGGGAACATAACCCAACCTGGACAGCAATTTATCAGTACAGATCCAAGTGGATGCCTGACCTACACATTAACTTCTGATGGAATCATTCAGTTTGCAATGGCTATAGAAGTAACGGCCTTCTCTCCGCTTGGTGACGAAATTACAGCTGTAGGAGCAGGATACACATTTGAGTGGACACCCGCCACCTATTTAGACGACCCTTCCGCATTGCAACCTTCTGCTTCTAACATTGCTCAAGCAACGACATACACACTAGTGGGTTACCCAACAGGTCATGAAGCTTGTGCTTCAACTGATGAGATGCAAGTAACCATCAGTCCTCTTGGAGATCCCGGTATAAGTAGTGCTCCCCCTACTTTTTGTGATAATCTAACGGCTCCCATCAATGTGTTTAATTTGCTTGGTGGTAATCCATCCAATGTAAATGATATTTGGATAATGCCTGATGGCTCAACATACACAGGAATCACGACAGATTTAACTTTTGACGTTACCACGGCATCACCCGCTGACCCTACCTATCCCACCTACGTGTTTACACATGAAGTGAGCTTAGGATCTTGCTCAACTCAAGCCACCGTAACCATTGATGTTTCAGAACCACTGACCGCGACAGTTACAGCCGACCATGAAATTTGTGATGATGCAGAAACCGATTTAGAAGTATTGACAACCAATGAAGGATTAGCTCCCTATTTCTACCAATGGTCATTCAACGGAAGCAACATTGCAGGTGTAGAGGACCTTATGTCCTATGCCCCAGATGCTACTGGCGATTACTGCGTAACCATAACTGATGCTTGTAACCACAACATCCAGCCTTGTGTGCACGTTGACGTTAGACCAAAAGCGCCTGTTACGATTGATGCTTTGACTACAACAGCTTGTTGGCCAGATCCGTTCAATCTGAGTATCACAACTGACCCAGCTCTTTACCAAGACTCATACTGGGAGATCAGCAGTGGCCAAACCTTCATGAACATGCCCAACCTCAATCTTCAAATGGAAAATCCTGGTACTTATGATGTCAGTTTGACCTTGGAAGATGATTTGGGTTGTATCTATGATACCATCATCTACAATTATTTTGAGTCCTATGCACCGCCAACCGCAGGATGGTTAGCCAGTGAAGATGAAGTAAGTTCTTTTGATCCGCTCGTCTCATTCACCAATATGACAGAAGGAAATATTGTTTCCTATAGTTGGACTTTTGACAATGCCAACGATCAATTCTATTCTGAAGAATATGAACCTACATTTACATACCCTTTCGGAGTGGGTGGAATTTATGAGGTAGAACTTCAAGTTATTGACGTCAACGGATGTATAGATGTAGCCACTGGCAATATTGAGGTTCAAGAACCTTTCTTGTTCTTCATTCCTACTGGATTCACTCCAAATGGAGATAACATCAATGATGCACTTCAAATAGTTAGCAATGATTTGGATGAAACTGTATTTGAAATGACAATCTTCAATCGTTGGGGACAAACGGTATTTCATACCAATGACCCGCGCATGCCATGGATGGGACAACAAATGGATAGTGAATATTATGTGCCCAATGGGGTTTACATGTGGAATGCCACAGTGCGCGCTAAAGCAACTGGCGAAAAGAAAGAAATCAATGGTACAATTACCATTACCCGATAAACATATTCTTCAACAACGAAAAAAGGGAAGCCAATGCTTCCCTTTTTTATTGCTCAAATTCCATTACATCTTTTCTGGCATCTGAATTCCGAGAAGAGACATACTGCTTTGAATACACTGACCTGTCAATGAAGTCAAATTCAATCTAAAAGTTTTGATATCCACATTCTCCTCTCTTATAATATTACAATGTTGGTAAAAAACATTGAAAGCCTTGGTCAGTTCATATGCAAATGCCGCCATTACGGATGGGTCATACTTCTTAACAGCTTCATTTAAAAACTTAGGATAAGCAAACAGCAATTTAATCAGGTTCCTTTCTTCTATGCTCATCACAGACCCTGCGCTTACAATCATCTCATGATTGGGCTGCCAATTGGCCTTTCTTAATATAGATTGGGTTCTTACAAAACCATACTGAATGAAAGGTCCCGTGTTGCCATTAAAGTCAATACTTTCTTGCGGATTGAACAACATATTCTTTTTGGGATCAACCCTCAACAAAAAATACTTCAGAGCGGCCATTCCAACTTTCCCGTAGGTTTCTTCCTTTTCTTCATTGCTCAATCCATCTAACTTTCCTTGCTCCTCTGCCATCAACCTAGATTCATCTTTCATGCTTTCCATGAGATCATCTGCATCAACTACAGTACCCTCCCTACTCTTCATCTTCCCCTCAGGCAACTCCACCATACCGTAACTCAGATGGTGACATGCATCAGATTGTGTCCAACCCAATTTGGATAAGATTTTAAACAGCACTTTGAAGTGATACTCCTGTTCGTTTCCTACAGTATAAATCTGAGCTGAAGTATCTGGAAAATCCTCAAAACGCAAAATAGCTGTCCCAATGTCTTGGGTGATATACATGGCCGTACCATCTTTTCTCAGAACAGCTTTTTCATCCAAGCCATCATTGGTCAAATCTATCCATGTGCTACCATCATCCTTTCTGAAAAAAACGCCTTTGGCCAATCCCTTTTCCACCTCTTCTTTTCCTTTCAAATAGGTTTCACTTTCAAAATACAATTGATCAAAATCAACTCCCATATTTCGATAGGTGACATCAAATCCAGCATAGACCCATTGGTTCATCATTTTCCATAGAGAGGTAACAGCCTCATCACCGCTTTCCCATTTGCGCAACATATCTTGGGCGGCAAGCATAGAAGGAGCTTTGTTCTCAGCTTCTTCCTTTGTCATTCCCCCTTCAATCAGCTGAGCAATTTCAGCTTTATACTGCTGATCAAAAGCAACATAATACTGACCTACCAATTTATCGCCTTTTAATCCCGTTGATTCTGGGGTATCATTTTTACCTGAAGCCTGCCAGGCATACATGCTCTTACAAATGTGGATACCTCTGTCATTAATAATCTGAACCTTGGTCACTTTATGTCCAGCAGCCTTCAGTATCTCGGCAACAGAGTAACCCAAAAAGTTGTTTCTCAAATGGCCCAAGTGCAACGGTTTATTGGTATTGGGCGATGAATACTCAACCATGATTCTCGGTTTGCTGTTCTCCACTTCCCTACCCCAATGTTGGTCCTTCAGCATTATTTGAAACGCATCCAACCAGTATGCATCTTCAATGACCAAATTGAGAAATCCTTTGACGACATTGTACTGTTTAACAACGGAACAATGTTGAACCAAATAATCTCCAATTGCATTTGCCAATTGCTCTGGTCCCTGTTTGACAAATTTGGTGATGGGAAAAACAACCAAAGTTGTGTCCCCTTCAAACTCTTTTCGGGTGTCCTGAAATTGAATACTCTGCTCAGTAAGTTCAACTGAAAAGGTCTGTGAGACGGCCTCTACCACGTATGGAAACAGGATTTGATTAATGTTATTCATGCTATAATTCGTGATGCAAAGTTAAGAAGGCTGTACCTTTGTTGCATGCGTAATTCTAAAGACTCTATTCTCCATAGCATTGAAGAGGCAATAGCTGATATCAAGCAAGGAAAAGTGGTTATTGTCGTTGACAATGAGGACCGTGAAAATGAAGGCGATTTCATTACCGCCTCGCGAAATGTCACACCAGAAATCATCAACTTTATGTCCAAAGAAGGTAGGGGATTGATCTGTGCCGCTATCACGCCCGAGCGCGCGCAGCAACTGGATTTGCCTTTGATGGTAACCCACAATACCGATCCCAATAAAACAGCATTTACAGTTAGTGTTGACCTTTTGGGCAACGGATGCACTACAGGAATTAGCGCACACGATAGAGCCAAAACAGTACAATCGCTCATTGATCCATCCACAGCGCCAAGAGATTTGGCACGCCCAGGGCACATCTTCCCATTGATTGCTAAACCTGAAGGTGTCCTTAGACGACCCGGACATACAGAAGCCACCATTGATTTGGCTCGATTGGCTGGATTTGAACCCTCTGGAGTTTTGGTTGAGATCATGAATGAAGATGGCACAATGGCTCGTTTACCCCAGTTGCTTGAGATTGCTGAAAAACACCAATTGAAAATCATTTCGATTGAGGATTTGATTGCCTACAGAATGCAATCTGAAAAGCTCATCATAGAGACTGAAAGAACGCCTTTCCCTACCCCATTTGGAAATTTTGTTTGTTGTACTTTCAATCAAAACATTACAAGTGAAAAGCACTTTGCTTTTGTGCTCGGCGACTGGAATGATGATGATACCATCGCCGTTCGCGTGCACAGCGGACGTCCTGAAAAAGATTTATTAGAATACATTCAGCACGGCGAGAATGCATCACTGGGTAAAGGTCTCAAAGCCATTCAAAAAGAAGGAAAAGGAATATTGGTGTATATGCACGCCTCTTCTCAATCCAATAAATCAACAGCCATGGATGACCGAGATTACGGAACAGGTGCGCAAATCATTCGTGCATTGGGCATAAGAAAGATGAATTTATTGACCCTTCATCCTGTGAAAAGAACAGCCTTAAGCGGTTATGGAATAGAAATATTGAATTACCTACCTTATTAATCATGAACAAGACAGAAATCATTGCTCAGTTTGACCCCAACAGCGCAGGTCTTAAAGATGCCAACATTTATGGATTGCCTTTTCAAAATGAAGATTGTGAAATCATCATTATCCCAGTTCCTTGGGAAGCAACGGTAAGCTACGGGAGTGGTGCTTCAGAAGGGCCTGCTCATATTTTCGAGGCCAGCTTTCAAGTAGATTTACACCACCCCCAGTTTCCAGAACTTTGGAAAGCTGGGATTGGAATGGATACTATTCCAGAGCACTTGCTAGAGCTTAGCTTGAGTGTTCGTCCGAAAGCTGAAAAGGTTATTGCCATGCATGAGGAAGGCCTAGACGTCGCTGCTGATGCAATAGGACAATTGCTTTTAGAGGAGGTGAATACTGCTTGTGAAAAGATGAACCAATGGGTAGAAGAACGAACAATCTTTTGGCAATCCAAGAACAAAAAGGTTGCCCTTCTCGGCGGTGACCACAGCACACCTCTTGGATACTACAGAGCCATGCACAAAAAACATGGACAATTTGGAATTTTGCACATCGATGCCCACATGGATCTGCGCATTGCCTATGAAGGCTTTGAATACAGCCATGCTTCGATCATGTACAATGCGCTTAAAGAATCACAGTTGACTCATTTGACTCAAGTGGGAATCAGAGATTTTTGCGCACAGGAAGACCAAGTTGTAAAAGAAAACAATGGTCGTGTTGAGGTTTTTACCGATTTCAAAATCCAATCACAGCAATTTGAAGGAGATACCTGGAAGATGATTTGTGATGAAATCATTGAAACCTTGCCTGAAAATATACTCATCAGTTTTGATATCGATGGATTAGATGCAACACTTTGTCCCAATACAGGCACTCCAGTTCCCGGTGGTTTGAGTTATGCTCAAGCTCTTTATCTTTTGAATGCGGCCGCTCAAAAAAGAAATCTTCTGGGGTTTGATTTGGTTGAAGTAGCGCCTGGTGAAGATGATTGGAATGGTAATGTCGGAGCCCGTTTGCTCTTTCATTTGTGCGGATTGTTGAATCAAAAAAAATGAGGATTCTTTTAACCATTCTGCTTTCAGTCATTAACCCCATTTGCTTTTTAGGACAACATGGATTGAAAGACTGGGAAGGTGATTGGAAAGGAGAAATGTCTGTTTATTACAATGGAAAGATTGATTTGATTGTAAAAACGGAAATGCACATTCAGCCTTCCATTCGATGCAAAAACTGCTGGGATTGGCGGACTTCGTTTTACAGAGATTCAATAACCGAGGATGTGGGAGTTATTGTCAAAGATTATTGGATGGAGTTGGACTCCACCAATAACTACAATATGATTCTGCATGAACCTGACCAAGACGGTATCGACATCCATTTTCAAAAGATGGGTTCAATGATTATCGGTAGTTATAGCGTTTCAGCCTTTGATGGACAGGGGAATGATGTCCCTCAAAAACAAACCATTTTCTTCAGCCAATACCAGTTGGATGAAGACGTCTTAACATTTGACCTTTCATTTTTTGAATATGACTTACGCAAATTTGGTCTTGATGAACTGAATAGCAATGTGAGCATGATGCTGCCAATAGGAAAACAACTGTCCGTTTTGCATCGGATCCAAAAAAAATAAAGGGCCGCAATTGCAGCCCTTTCATACATCTTAAGTCAATCTTCAAGCAGCCGCCTGAGAAACCACTTTAAACTTATCTGTAAATCCTTCCCAATCGAAAAGGAAATTGGCCATAATCTCATCCATTCTTTTCAAGAACAATGGATTAGGCGTTTGCATGATTTTGAAATAATCTTGCTGATATGGATTCAAGTTGTATTTAAAGAATACAGCTTTAGACATAGCATACAAGGTGTTCTTTGATGGCGCATTGATTCTGGACATCATCTCCTTGTAGGAATTCAGGATACTGGTAAACTCAGAGACAGATAAATCAAAAACTGGTGCCAATTTTTGACTGGCTTCATAAATGATTTCTTGATCCTGACCCGCAGTAAAATACTTGGGTAACAAATTAAAGTTTCCTGCTATAACAATCATCAAGAACTTCCCACTATCATCTTTTCTGATGGGGGGCGTTGTGACAAACTCAGGACAGTAGGCAATGTATTCAGCGATGCTGTCAAAACCTTCTTCAACACTGTTTAAGATAGCGTTCACCAAATGGTGAGCAACGCGCTCCGTATTCAATTTCTTCTTTCCAAAAAGCTGTAGCATAGGCTTAATATTTTTTTAACTCTTGGTTTTCTCAAAAATAGATGTCTTACGAGAGCATAAGCTGACCCGCCAACCAAGACATTTCAACAGAGTTATTCACCGACTTATTCATCAACCAACGTTCATTATTGTTACTTTTGCATCAAAGTAATAAAGAGATGGATACGAGAATTATTAAGTTTTTAATGGCTGCATTATCGTTGTATTACACTACAACACTATTTATCAATGGCTCATGGGGCACGGGTATTTTTATGATTTTGGTGAGCGCTGTTTTGGTTTTGGTTTGTTTTAGAAGTACACGTTTAATTGTTGTTTTTTATTACATGCAGCGTCAAAACCTAGAAAAGGCTAAATCTTGGTTAATGAAAATTAATCCTGAAAAGCTTTGGAACAAACAAAAAGGTTACTACTATTTTTTACTGGCAACTGCTGATATGCAAAACCAAAGCATGGCCAATAGCGAGAAGAATTTACGCACTGCCTTGAACTATGGCCTTCGCATGGATCACGACAAAGCAGCAGCTTATTTAAATCTTTCTGTATTGGCTGCCAATAAAAGAAAAAAGAGAGAAGCCATGATGCATCTTAACGAGGCTAAGAAATTTGACACCAAAGGTTATTTAAAGAAGGACATCAAAGAAGTACAACGCATGCTCAATAGCATCTAAAGCTTTTTTTGTTTAGCGATATACAATTGATGCACGGCACAGCCCGTGCATTTTGTTTTGTTCTCTTTCCACATTCCATAAAACTTTTGGACTAGGTACACCATGGCCCCAGTGACAGTTAAAATGGTCAGGATCTCTTGCATCACGAAAAGATGGTATAGGTAATGAACGCTGAAATATAAGCGAGTAAACCCATGTAGACAATTTGAATGATGGGCCACTTCCAAGACGAAGTTTCTCTCTGTACAACTGCAAATGTTGCAAGGCACTGCATCGCAAACACATAAAAAACCATCAATGACAAACCACTTGCTACATTATAGGTAGGTCTTTGCAATTGCTCATTGTAATCATGCCGCATGCGATCCAACAAACGACGATTGTCATCAAAATCTTGACCAACACTATAAATCGTTGCCATTGACCCCACAAAAACTTCTCGAGCCGCAAAAGATGTAATGATGGCGATTCCCATCTTCCAATCGTACCCTAAAGGAACAATGACAGGCTCAATGGCACGACCCAAAATACCGATATACGAGTTTTCAAGTTTGGCTGTAGCGAGCAAACTCGAAGTTTCCTCTGCATTCAAAGATTCCGTTTGCGCCCTCTGTACAATATTCTGCCTTGCAATTTCTAACCGCTCAGTTGGTCCAAAAGACGCCATGGCCCATAATACAATGCTCAGCGCTATGATAACTTTTCCGGCATCCACCATAAACACCTTAACCTTTTCCACAACAGTAATACCCACCTGACGCATCAGCGGAGGCTTTAAAGACGGCATTTCCATTACCATAAAACCTTCTTGCTTAGACTTAAGAACCCATTTAAACACAACACTCATTAAAAGCGCCGATACCAGACCAAGTGCATACAATGCAAACAAGACTAATCCCTTCAAATCAATCCAACCCAAAACATTTCCCTCAGGAATAACCAATGAAATTAGAAGTGTATAAACAGGTATCCGAGCACTGCAACTCATCAAAGGAGCTACCAATATCGTTATCAACCTATCCCTGCCATTGGATATAGTCCTTGCTGACATGATACCAGGAATGGCGCAGGCCACACTGGACATCAAAGGAACAACAGACTTGCCATTTAATCCGAAAGGTCTAACCAATCTATCCATAATAAAGACAACTCGAGACATATAGCCCGTCTCTTCGAGGATAGATAAAAAGAAAAACAAAAAAGCAATCTGAGGAACAAACGTCACTACCCCACCGATACCCGGTATCAACCCCTCTGAGATTAAATCAATGAAAATTCCTGATGGCAAACTTTCTTTAACAACCCCGCTAAGCTGCACAAACAATCCATCAATGGCATCCATGGGAGCTGAAGCAAAACGGAAAATGAATTGAAAAATCACGAACAACACCAAGGCAAAAATCAAATAACCCCAAACAGGATGAATAAGCAACGAATCCCACTTTGACTTACGAAACAACTTCTCTTTGGCTTTGACACCCTTTAAAGGGAAATTCTCTTTTATCCAAGCATACCTCTTTTGTGTATTTTCAACCTGACCATCGAGATCATCTTGCAAATCTCCAAGATCACCTTCGACAATTGGCTTTCTTAAATAGACGGCATTGTGAAAGTTAAAAATGGCTTTCTTTAATCGCTCAATTCCTTCTCCACTTCTGCCATTCACGTCAACAACAGGAATGTGCCTCTCCTGCCAGATCGGATGCTGAGAGGAATTCCATGGACCGTCCATATCGGACATGGTCTTGACCATGAGCAACGGAATTCCCAGGTCATACAATTGAGTAAACAACAAAATGTTTCTTTCCCATTGCGTCCGGTCTGCAACATAAATCACCAAATCTGGATAATCCTTGTCATCAGGATTGAGTAGCAAATCGCGAACAATTCTTTCCTCCTCAGATCTCGGAAAAATTGAATATGTTCCAGGCAAATCAACTATCTCAAAGTACTGTCCTTCAAAATTGTAGTGACCGGATTTGCGATCTACTGTAACACCCGGAAAATTACCAACGTTTTGATTAAGTCCGGTAAGCCAATTAAAAATTGTGGACTTACCAGTATTTGGATTACCGACAATGGCAATGCGTTGAATTTTCTTTGAATTCAGGATCTGATGGTTATCCACTCTGCCTCTTCCAAACGCAAAGATACTACCGTACCTCCAACAGAAACAGCCAAAGGATCACCAAGTGGAGCTTTAAAAACTACTTCTATTTCATTTCCGGCAAATAAGCCCAAATCAGCCATTTTTGCAGCTAACAAACCAGACCTCACTTTGGTAATAACACCTCGTTTTCCCAAATGAGCCTTAGATAATACAGCCTCCCCCATTCTACGAATATCTTCCAATTGTACTTAGACAACAATACCGCAAAAAAGGTATTTTACTTCTGACGGAAATACAATCGAATAGGAACACCGGTGAAGTTGAAGTGTTCTCGAATTTTATTCTCTAAGAACCGCTGATAAGGCAATTTGATGTTTTGAGGAGTATTACAGAAAAAAGCAATAGCCGGCGATTTTGTGGGCAATTGGGTAACAAACTTGATCTTCACCTCTTTTCCTTTATAAATGGGCGGAGGATAAGCCTGGATAAGAGGCAACATGATATCATTCAACTTGGAAGTTGAAATGCGTTGAAAGCGATTTTCAAATACTTCCAAGGCCATCTCCAATGCTTTTAACAAACGCTGCTTGGTTACATTTGAAGTAAAGAAAATAGGTACATCCGTAAAAGGCGAAATCTTCTTCTTGATCTCTTCAGTCATTACCTGAACACTCTTGTGATCCTTTTCTACCAAATCCCATTTGTTGACACAAATAACAACTCCTTTATTGGCTTCGTCTATTTCATGAAAAATAGCCAGATCCTGAGCTGTTACTCCTTCTTGAGCATCAATGAGTAAAATACAAACATCGGCGCTTCTGATCGCTTTCAAGGTTCTTACCGAGGAATAATACTCAATATCATTGTCTATTTGTTTTCTTCTTCTCAGACCCGCAGTGTCAACCAAAATCATTTCTTTATCAAACGCATTGAAATAGGTATCTACAGAATCTCTTGTAGTACCAGCAACATCAGAAACGATGGATCTGTTTTGTCCCATCAAGGTATTAATGAGCGTAGACTTTCCGACATTGGGTTTTCCAACTATGGCAATTCGGGGTAAATCAGAGGGCTCTTGCTCAGGCTCCACTGGAATCAATTCAGCCAAATCATCCAATAAATCTCCTGTGCCGTATCCATTATTGGCACTCAAAGGATACAATTTATCTGTCATACCCAAGGACCAAAACTCATGGGTCAACACTTCTTTATCGGAAGTATCCACTTTGTTACAAACCACAAAAACGGGTTTATCAATCCTGCGCAACATGTGACCTACAGCCTCATCCCACTCAGATAGACCATCTCGCACATCCACCATAAACAAAACACTATCGGCCTCTGCAACAGCAAATCTTACCTGTTCATTGATATCTTTCTCAAACTCATCTTCCGCGTCGGAAACCATTCCTCCGGTATCAATGATGATAAATTCTTTGTTTCTCCAACTCGCTGTGCCATATTTTCTGTCACGCGTCACACCGGATGTCGGGTCAACAATCGCTTCAGAGGTTTCTGTCAAACGATTGAACAAGGTTGACTTCCCTACATTGGGTCGGCCGATGATCGCAACTGTATAACTCATGTGGCAAAGATAGGGCTTACAAAACGTATATTTGCCATGCATTAAAGAAACAAGACCAATGGACAAAAAAATTATCTTTTCCATGGTAGGTGTAAACAAATACACCCCACAAGGAAAACACATCATCAAAGACATTTATTTGAGCTTCTATTACGGAGCTAAAATTGGCATCATCGGTTTGAACGGTGCAGGTAAATCTACGGTAATGAAAATCATTGCTGGCTTGGACTCAAGCTTCCAAGGAGACGTTGTTTGGTCGCCTGGTTATTCTGTAGGTTATCTCCCGCAGGAGCCACAATTGGACGAACAAAAAACGGTTCGCGAAATTGTAGAGGAAGGGGTGAAACCCATTACCGATGCTTTGAAAGAATATGAAGAAATCAATGCGCTCTTCATGGATGAAGAAATTTTGAATGATCCTGATAAAATGGATTCATTGCTCAATCGTCAAGCTGCAGTGCAAGATAAAATTGAAGCTCTTGGTGGTTGGGATTTGGATACCAAATTGGCCATTGCCATGGATGCATTGAGATGTCCTCCTGAAGATGCCAAAATTGAAAAGCTATCAGGGGGAGAAAGAAGACGTGTAGCATTGTGTAGACTTTTATTACAACAGCCCGATGTATTGTTATTGGATGAGCCTACCAACCACTTGGACGCAGAATCCGTTCTTTGGTTAGAGCAACATTTGCAACAATACCCAGGTACAGTGCTCGCTGTAACCCACGACCGTTACTTCTTGGACAATGTCGCTGGATGGATTCTAGAATTGGACCGCGGAGAAGGCATTCCTTGGGAAGGAAACTATACCGGATGGTTGGATCAAAAAACCAAAAGATTGGCCCAAGAGGAAAAGCAAGAAAGCAAGCGACGCAAAGTATTGGAGCGTGAGTTGGAATGGGTTCGCATGAATCCAAAAGGACGACATGCCAAGAACAAAGCCCGTTTGCAGAACTATGACAAAATGATGTCTGCCGGTGAATCAGAAAAAGAAGCCAAGTTGGAAATCCCAATTCCCAACGGGCCACGTTTGGGTAATGAGGTGATTGAGTTTACAGGAGTAACCAAAGGATTTGAAGACCGCATTCTTTTTGAAGACCTTAATTTCAAATTACCACCTGCGGGCATTGTTGGTGTTATCGGACCAAACGGAGCCGGTAAAACCACGCTCTTTCGTCTCATCATGGAAGAAGAGCAAACAGATACTGGGCAAATTAAAATTGGAGATACCGTTCAGATTGGCTACGTGGATCAACGTCACAAAGAAATAGACCCTGAAAAATCAGTCTATGAAGTCATCTCGGGAGGCAATGAAGTGATTCAAATAGGAGGAAGTACCATCAACTCCCGAGCGTACTGCAGCAAATTCAATTTTGCAGGATCGGATCAACAAAAAAAATGCGGTGTTCTTTCTGGTGGTGAAAGAAACCGATTGCATTTGGCCATGACGTTAAAAACTGAAGCCAACGTCTTGTTGCTCGATGAGCCTACCAATGACATTGACGTAAATACCCTTCGTGCCTTGGAAGAAGGAATTGAAAGTTTTGCGGGATGCGCAGTGGTGATTTCCCATGACCGTTGGTTCTTGGATCGCATTTGCACACACATATTGGCTTTTGAAGGAAACTCAGAAGTTTATTTCTTTGAAGGTTCCTTCTCTGAATACGAAGAGAATAAAAAAATGAGAAAAGGAGATGTAGGTCCTACCCGCATCAAGTACAAAAAATTAGTTCGATAAAGATGTATCAACGGTTCATCAAACCTCTTTTCTTTTTATTGGATCCTGAAAAGGCTCACTACTTGGCCATGGATTTGTTTGCATTGTGTTGCAAAATCCCCGGTGTCAAAGGATACTACAAAAGAAGAAATCATTCCGCTTTAAATCCAATAAATGTAGCTGGAATTCAATTTCCAAATGCCGTTGGATTGGCAGCCGGTTTCGACAAAAATGGCAAATGGATGCATGAGTTGGCATTATTGGGTTTTGGGCATATAGAAGTGGGCACTGTTACACCTTTGCCACAGCCAGGCAATGACAAGCCAAGACTATTCAGATTACCCAAGAATAATGCGCTCATCAACAGAATGGGATTCAACAATGAAGGGGTTGATGCGTTGGTAAAGAGATTAGAGAAAAGACCAACAGACATTGTCATTGGAGGCAACATTGGGAAAAACAAATGGACGCCTAATGAGGAAGCCAACAAAGACTATTTGGTTTGTTTTGAAAAGCTTCATGGTTTGGTGGACTATTTTGTGGTCAATGTATCATCTCCCAATACACCAGGGCTCAGGGAATTACAAGAAAAAGAACCATTGTTGCAGTTGCTGATGGGATTGCAAAACCATGATCTTCAAAAAAAATCGGCAACACCTATTTTTTTAAAAATTGCACCCGACCTTACAGAAGAAGCTTTGAATGATATCATTGATGTCGTTACGCAATCCCAAATTGCGGGAATCATAGCAACCAATACAACCATTGACCGCAATGGTTTGTCTTATTCCCAAACGTATATTGAGAACATTGGGGCAGGAGGTGTTAGTGGACAACCTGTGAAGCAGAAATCATTGAATATCATTCGTGCTATCAAAGCCAAAAACCCTTCACTCACTGTTATCGGTGTTGGTGGAATATTTAATAGTCAAGATGCGATTGAGTCAATGCAAGCTGGGGCTTCACTGGTTCAGGTGTACACAGGGTTCATTTATGAAGGTCCTGAGATTGCAAGAAACATAGGCCTCTCATTGCGGCACAATGATTGATAAAAAAAAGTTAAGAAATAATTGAATTAAGATCCAGAAGATAATTTTATTACCATGAAAAAAATGAAATTCATTTGGTCAGTGTTGCTGGTTTTGGGAGCTTTGGCTTCAACAGCGCAAAAGTCAAAATCACCTTACACCATCAAAGGTCACGTGGAAGGTTTAAAAGACACCGCTGTTTATTTGGCACACTACTATGGCAAGCAGTTGTACTATAATGATACTGCTCAGGTTGACAATAAAGGGAATTATCAATTTGAAGGCAAACCTTTTGAAGAATGCGGAAAATATGCCATGGTATTCCCTGGTCCACGCTATTTTGAATTTATGGTAGTGGAGGAAAACATTGAGTTTTGGTCAACACCAGATGCAGACCCCACCAAAATCAAGGTCATTCAATCAGAGACCAACAAAAAGTTCTTTGATTTCATCAAGTTCATCAACGAAAAAATCAAAATGCGTGCTCCTATCGAAGCTTGCATCAATGACAGTACAAAATCCAAGGAAGATAAAAAGCCTTGTTATGATGAGCTGGAAGTTTTGAATACACAAGTGAACGATTACCAATGGAACATCATCAATCAAGACCCTGGCAACCTATTCAGTAAATTCCTTAAAATGGGAATGGAAGTTAAAATTCCAGATGCTCCTGCTGATTTGGCTGAAGATAAAAAGCAATTGTGGCAATACATTACCTATCGCAACCTATACTGGAGCAACACAGATTTAACAGATCGAAGAATTGTGAGAGATCAACTTTTTCATCGCACTTTGGAAAATTATTTGACCAAGGTTGTTCCTCAAATCCCTGACACCATGTTGACAGAAGTCAACAAATTGATTGCAAAGACTGAGGGTAACCCTGATGCATTCAAGTACATTACCCATCAAGCCACCTACCTATCTGAGACCTCTAAAATCATGTGCATGGACAAGGTTTTTGTCAATTTGGTTGACAACTATTATTTGTCTGGTAAGGCAACTTGGGCTAGTGAAAAAAACCTAAAAGACATGAAGGATGCTGCGGACAAGAAACGCAATTGTCTCTGCGGTTCCATTGCGCCTGATATCATCTTACTGGACACCACAGAACAGAAATGGATTTCCATGCATAAGAATCGGGGTAAGTATACTTTATT
>CAZNVU010000061.1:0-15633 GCA_964576575.1 uncultured Chryseobacterium sp. | reverse complement strand
CGTTTCATTAAAGATTTGAAGGATCCATTTTTTAGACAAGTCTATTCAGAACGCAATTTGTATTTGAGCAAGTAATGACCATCGAGGAAGCGCAGCATACAGTAGATGCTTGGATCAAGGAGCATGGGGTGAGGTATTTCAATGAACTCACCAACATGGCTATGCTTACAGAAGAAGTGGGGGAGGTGGCGCGCATCATTGCCAGACGCTATGGAGAGCAAAGTGAGAAGGAAAGTGACAAGCAAAAGGACTTGGGTGATGAGATGGCGGATGTGCTGTTTGTTTTGATTTGCTTGGCCAATCAAACGGGAGTCAATCTCACCGAGGCTTTAGAAAAGAATTTGTCAAAAAAGACAATGCGGGATTCGGAAAGACATCGAAATAATCAAAAACTCGGGTAGATTTCTGTTCGACCTCGTTGTGTTTCTGGTTATTGAATTTTCGTTGTTCTTAGACTGGCTTTTCTTTGTCCGCTGAATCTTTCTTCATGGGAAGATTATTGCGTAACTTTGTTTCGAAACCCAAATAGTTATTTATTTTGTCTGAAGAGAAAATTGTAATTGATCCTCATTTTAGAAGCAGTCTTTCAATCGGTGAGATAATCCGGTACAAGGGGTTGTTGGTGAATCTGGCCAAGCGTGACTTTTTAGTTCGATACAAGCAGGCGGCAATCGGGGTTAGTTGGGCCGTTATCAGACCGCTTATCAATGTTCTGGTTTTTGGTTATGTCTCATCAAAAATCAATGCGCAAGAGAATGCAGTGAATAGTTACATCAATGTTGGAACAGCAATGATACTATGGCAGCTATTTAACAGTGTCTTCAATGATGTGAGCAACTCAATGATTGGTAATGCCAATTTGTTTTCAAAAGTATACTTCCCAAAGATTGTAATTCCATTGAGCACCATAGGTGTATGCCTGGTGGATTTTTTTATTTCTTTTTTTATTTTGATGGTGATGTTTTTAATTGCTGGGCAAGAACTTCAGATACCTCAGTTGTTTCTGATTCCGGTTATTGTTTTGTTTACCTTGATAAACGCTTTGGGAATAGGTTTGATGTTTGCAACTTGGAATGTGAAGTATAGAGATGTGAAGTTCATAGTGCCATTGATGTTACAGGTTGGAATGTTTGTTACACCTGTTGTGTTTAGTACATCGTATTATTTGGAGAGATTGCCACATTGGTTCATGCCTATCTATTTTCTGAATCCAATGGTGTCTGCCATAGATGGGTTTAAATTTTTACTTATAGGCAGTGACTTGGGGTATGACATGTTTTATTTCATCCAGTCTGCTTTGACAGGAATCGTATTATTGTGGATTGGCCTAAGGTATTTTTATCGCTTTGAGCGAAATTTTGTTGACTACATTTAAGAGGGAGTACAAGTGATTAAGGTAGAAGGCATAAGTAAGAAATATGATCTGAATAAATTTCGGAAAGAAGGTGGAGATACACTTTATCGTTCTGCCATCAATGGTATTCGGGATTTGGGAGGTTTGATGTCTAAGAAGCAAACAGAAGCGTTTTGGGCGCTGAAGGATGTTTCTTTTGAAATTGAACAGGGAGATCGGGTTGGTATTATTGGTCGGAATGGCGCAGGAAAGTCAACCTTGCTTAAAATTTTATCACGCATAACACCTCCCACCAAGGGCCGCATTGAAATCAATGGCCGAGTGGCTTCTCTTTTAGAGGTGGGAACTGGTTTTCATGGTGATTTGTCTGGAAGGGAGAACATATACTTGAACGGCTCAATCTTGGGAATGAGCAAGCAAGAGATAAATAGAAAGTTTGATGAGATTGTTGCTTTTGCTGAAGTGGAGAAGTTTCTGGAAACACCCGTTAAGCGATACAGCAGCGGCATGTACGTTCGTTTGGCTTTTGCAGTTGCCGCTCATTTGGATTCAGATGTGCTCATTGTAGACGAAGTGTTGGCTGTGGGTGATGCTACCTTTCAGAAGAAATGTTTGGGAAAAATGAATGACATCAGTAGAACGGACGGTAGAACCATTTTGTTTGTGAGTCATCAAATCAATACCATTCAAGCGCTGTGCAATAAAGGTTTGGTTATGCATCAAGGCGAGGTTTCTCTTGGTATTGATGCTGCTGACAAAGCCATAAAGCATTATATGACTTTGGCCAATCAGGTTTCGCAATCACCGCTTGCTGAAAGGAGCGACAGAGTTGGAGAAGGAAAGATTAAGGTTAATGCTATATCCTTTTGCAGCGCTGAAGGTCAAGTTCTTGATGAGTTAATGACGGGTCAGGAAGTTTTGATAAAGGTGTCTTATAGCTGTGTGTCAGATTATACCGGTCAATCCGTGAATTTGGCCTTGGCCATTTATGGTGATGATGGAGTCTTGTATACTGTATTGAACAGTGAGCATACAGGAGCAACCTACAATGATGTGACAGGTAGTGGTGTTTTTGTTTGTTGTATTAAAAAACTTCCCTTGATGGAAGGATCTTATTTTTTCAATGTAGCTATTAGCGAGAAGTCAATAACCCAGGATTGGGTGCAAGAGGCTGTTTTTATCAATGTTATAGCTGGCGACTATTACGGGACTGGACGCATCAATCCAAGTTCACACAGAAGTGTATTAATTGAAAATACTTGGTATTGATATGCGCTCATTGGTGAAAAAAATATTGTTGACTTTTTTCAAAACTGAAGGGGAATCTGGCATACAGGTAGACGGAAGTTCAAAGCTAGTTAAATCAAAAAACGTTACAATCAAGAATTCTAAGATCACTTTGAAGAATGGCGCTGAGCTAGTATTGGGTGAAAATGTTGTAATTGAGAATTACACCATAACGATAGAGTCGGGTAAAGTCATCATTGGAGATTTTTCTCAAATTATTGGAGTTCAAAACACAACCACCAATAGTATTTTCGTCAACAACGGAAGTTTAACGATAGCCAACCATTGCATTATTCAATCGGAATTTTGTGTCAGATTCGGTGGTATTTGTTCCGTTGATTGTTTCACTGGAATCATGCACGGTACTGAGATAAGGTGTGATGAAAAGCTTTCTATAGGAAAGTATAATATGATATCATACGATTGCATGATTTATGATACCAATACACATTGTGAGTATGAGTATGCTGTAAGGCGTGAGTTGACAAAAAATAGTTTTCCATACATAGGGTTAGAAAAGGAGAGACCAGTGACCTCTCCTGTTGTAATTGGAGATGATTGTTGGCTGGGAAAAAGAAGTGTAGTTTTGAAAGGTGTGACCATAGGAAACTGCTCCACAATTGGTGCATGCGCAGTTGTTACCAAATCAGCTCCTGAAAATAGCTTGTTGTATGGTAATCCAGCTAAGTATAAGATGAAGTCTTGATTTGTTGCTTGAAATGAAATAGAAGTTCAAATGAAGATTCAGTTTTTAACACAATACTATCCTCCGTTCTTAGATAATTTTCTGAATCGTTTTCCGGAATTTCCAGCTCTGAGTTACCAAGAGATGCTGGACCTCATATTATCTCAGTATTTTGCTGATACCGGAGCTGCCTATCATTACGCCATTGAGCATGGGAATGAGTCTTCTATCATTATAGCAAATTTTGAGATTTTGCAGAAGCAATGGGCTATTGAGAACAATTTTAAATTTGATGAAAGCAATTGGAGAAAGGAAATTGCATTTGCTCAAGTAAAGGCTTTTGAACCCACTGTATTTTATATTGAAAGTATCTTTGATTTTTATGGTGCCTTTATCAAGGAGGTAAGACCATTTTGTAAACTTATTGCAGCTTGGATTTCAACCCCATTCACCAGTGATTTGCCGCTTAATGACATTGGAGTAATTTTTACTTCAACCCAAGATTTTGTTCAGCAGTTTTCACAGATGGGAATAACATCTCATTATTTGTTGCCTGCTTTTGATTGTCGTGTATTGAATGAGATTAAAAATTCAAACAATAAATCAATTCCATTGTCTTTTGTGGGAGGATGGAGCGATGTTCATGTCAACCGCAAACTAATGTTATCTTTTTTTGCCCAAAGAACCCCAATAAAAATCTGGGGTTATGGCTATAAAAAAAGTTTTAGTCGAAGGTCTTTGGCTTTTTACAAGGATTACTTTTTTCCAGAAAACCCCGAAGTAAAAAAAGCCTACGTGAAAGAGGTTTGGGGATTGGAGATGTTTGATGTTTTGCAAAGGTCATTGATCTCGTTAAATATTCATGAATCATTGCTTAAAGGGGATGTGGGAAATATGCGCATGTTTGAAGCCAGTGGTGTTGGAACGATGTTATTAAATGACCACGGGAATAACGTCTCTCAATTGTTTGAGTTGGATAAGGAAATAGTTACGTATAGAAACTTCGAAGAAGGTTTGGAAAAGTATCAATATCTGGCGGATCACCCACAGTTGGCGGTAGAGATTGGTTTGAACGCTCAGAAGAGAACAGTCAAAGATTATAACTATGATGTATACATCCAAAAGTTGATGGCTCATCTTAAACCCCTGATTTGAACTGATGAAGAAACTGAGGTATCTATTATACAGATTCAAACAGAGATTAACATCCCTTTTCCATGAAAACAGGAATGAGCAAAAGCAATTTGGTTGGTTCGGTGATTATTCTTCATGGAGTGTTGTTAAGAATGAATGTTCCGGTTACGAGGCGGCGAATATTTTGAACACCGTCAAATCCTCGGTGATAAAGGTTAGAAATGGTGAAGCCGTTTATGAGCGAGACTCAGTGTTGTTCGATGAGGTTACATACTCACCTCATCTCATTGAAGTTTTAGAGTCATCAATAAATAATGGAAAGCTTCATGTAGTTGATTTCGGTGGCTCATTGGGAAGTTCATATTTTCAGCATCGAAACTTGTTTCAAGGCTTGAATGATTTCAGTTGGGCAGTTGTTGAGCAAGCCCATTTCGTGGAATGTGGTAAAAGTGATATTGCCATTGACGAATTAAAATTTTATCATACCATAGAGGAAGCTCTGGAGATCCAGAATGCTCAGGTACTTTTTTTATCTAGTGTAATCCAGTATTTTGAAGAACCATACAAATTGATAGAATCTCTATTGCCCTATAATTTTGAGTTTATTATTTTTGATAGAACAGCGTTTGTTGATGATATACGGGAGCGAATCACCAAGCAAATTGTTCCCGATTTTATTTATAAAGCATCTTATCCAGCTTGGTTTTTAAATGAAGAAAAGTTTGTAAGTGCTTTTTCAAAGCATTATGAATTGGTATCACATTTTCCGAGTGCATTTGATGCCGACGGAGTTTTAGAGGACAAGGTTCGTGTATATCGTAAAGGGTTTTACTTCAAAAGAAAATTGTAAATGTTGAACTTTTGTACACTTTTTAATTCTGGTTACCTTTCAAGGGGTATTGCGTTGTACAATTCATTGGTCAATACATGCGATGATTTTCATTTGTATGTTTTTGCTTTTGATGATGTGTGTTTTCAATTTTTAAGAGATGCCAAGTTTGAACATTTGACGGTCATTTCTTTGAGCGAATTTGAAGATGAAAGACTGCTTTCAATTAAATCTTCTCGGTCTCAAGGCGAGTATTGCTGGACATGCACCGCATCAACAATAAGGTATGCTATCAATACATTTAAATTGGATCAATGTACTTATTTAGACGCTGATTTGTATTTCTATACCAACCCAAAGATTTTATTAGACGAATTGGGAAGCAATTCTGTAATGATAACGGAACACCGCTATACAGCAGCCTATGATCAATCTTTGGAGAGTGGTAAATATTGCGTGCAATTCATGACATTTAACAATGATGAGAGGGGAATGAAAGTACTTGAACGTTGGAGAAATGATTGTATTGAATGGTGTTATGCTAGAGTTGAAAATGGAAAGTTTGGTGATCAGAAATATCTCGATACGTGGACGCAAGAGTTTGATGGAGTGCATGAGATGAAACATTTGGGAGGGGGAGTAGCCCCTTGGAATATGCAGCAGTTTGAGTTTTTCGAAAGGGATGGAAAGATGCAACTGCAAGAATTGAGTACAGGAAGAATTTTCGATTTGATTTTTTTCCATTTTCATGGGCTCCGTTTTTTTTCAAATAATGTGGTGGCCTATACCGGCGATAAGTATGAAATGAATGCGAGAACAAAGGAAATTTTATTTGAGCCTTACACAAGAGAATTGATTCAAGTAGGAAAAAAGCTGCAATCGGAGCTTCCCAATTCAAATTTTCACGCTGTTGCAGGTGTTTCTCCGCTAAAACCCATTAATACTTTATCTTTGTTAAGATGGTATTTTTATGATATTCGATTGAGTTTTAGAAATATCAATGGACAAAAAACTATGAATAGATTAAAGCACCATCATTATTACAAAATAGCATGGCTCGATTAATTGATTTGAAGACATACACCGATGTAAGGGGGAATCTGACAGTTGTGGAGAAAGTTCTTCCTTTTGATATCAAGCGGGTGTTTTATATATACGGGGTAGATGACTCAAAAAGGGGAGGCCATCGGCATCATAAAACCATACAAGCCGCAGTTTGTATTCAAGGATCTTGCAAGATTTATAATAATGATAGCAGAGAAGAACAGGTGTTTGAATTGAACCAGCCCAGCAGATGTTTAATCCTAGATCCAGAGGATTGGCATACAATGTATGACTTCTCACAGGATGCTATACTGATGGTCTTTGCCTCTGAATTGTATGACGAGAAAGATTATATTTTTGATTCTTATCCGAAAAAATGATTGAATACGAGAATCTTTATAAACTAAATCAGGTTTTTTTTGATGACTATAAGAAAGCCTTTGCTGATGTTTTGGAGAGTGGATGGTTCGTTTTAGGCAAGCAAGTGGCTGAGTTCGAGGAAAGATTCGCCTCATTCTGTAGTACTCAACATTGTATTGGTGTAGCTAATGGTTTAGATGCTTTGAATATCTCACTTCGTGCATTTGAATTTGAGAGTGGAGATGAGGTAATTGTTCCCTCTAATACCTACATCGCGACGATATTGTCCATCGTTCAAAACAATTTGAAGCCAATTTTGGTTGAACCAAGAATGGATACTTACAACATTAATCCAGAGAAAATTGAGGAAGCCATTACAGCCAAGACAAAGGCTATTATGGTTGTGCATTTGTATGGAAAAGTCTGTGAGATGGATAGAATTTTGGAAATTGCCAAAAAATACAACTTGGTGGTAATTGAGGATTGCGCGCAATCTCATGGTGCCAAATACAAGGGGCAATTATCTGGAAGTTTTGGAGATTTTGCGGCACATAGTTTTTATCCTACCAAGAATTTAGGGGCTATAGGTGATGCAGGGGCTTTGACAACCAACAATGAAACTTTGGCTCAAAAGGCAAGAACATTGAGAAATTATGGTTCAAATCAGAAATATTACAATGAGGTGGTTGGAGTGAATTCTCGATTGGACGAGCTTCAAGCTGCTTTACTTCTTGTTAAATTGAACCATTTGGATAAAATAACCGAGCACAAAAGATATTTGGCGAGTCTATACCTGTCCAATTTGAATGATAATTTTATTAAGCCGGTTGTGTCAGAGGACAATTTTGATGTCTATCACATTTTTAATATTCGCCATGAGCGAAGAGATGAACTTAAAGACTTCCTTCTGAAAAATGGCGTAAGGACAGAAATACATTATCCTGTTGCTCCAAACCGCCAGCAGGCAATGAAGGGGATTCTAGATAAACAGGAAACGCCAATAGCGGAGGAGATTCATCAAACAACCTTGAGTCTTCCTATTTCATATTTTCATAAAGAAGATGATGTGCTGAAAGTAATTGAGGTAATGAATGCATTTTGATATGAAATTGATTTCTATCATTACTATCAATTTCAACAATGCTAAGGGGCTAAAGAAGACAATCGATAGCGTTGTTTCTCAGACCTGCCAGGACTTTGAGTATATTGTTATTGATGGAGGTTCTACTGATGAAAGTGTTGATGTTATAAAACAATCACCACGCATCGACTATTGGGTGAGCGAAAAAGACAAGGGAATTTATGATGCCATGAATAAAGGGATCAAGCAGGCCCGTGGAAGATATTGTCTTTTTCTGAATTCAGGTGATTACTTGTTCTCAAAGAGCAGTCTAGAGATCATGAACCCCTGCCTCCTTCTGGGAGTTGATATCGTCTATGGGAACATGAAGATTGAAAATGAAGACGGTAGTCTTAGAGATGGATTTATGCCTGCGAACATTAATCGCAATCACATGATGCGTGATACGTTGTGGCACCCTGTCTCCTTTATCCGAGCTGAGTTGTTTAAAGTATGTGGATTGTACGATACGAATTACAGAATTGTGGCTGATTACAAATGGTTTCTTCATGCTATGTTTAATCAAAAAGTTTCCAGACAGCACGTTGATGCTTTTGTTTCTGTTTTTGAAATGGGAGGAGTGAGTAATGCCAGTGAGAACGTGAAAAAGTTGAAAGCGGAAAGACGAAAGGCGCAAATTGAAGTGCTAGGTGATTTTACTGTGTCATGGTATTACTTGAGATTGAAATGGATTGGTTATTTAAAAAGGCTTTTTAGAATTGTTGGTTTCAAATGATTTCTGTTATTGTTCCTACATACAACTATGGAAGGTATTTGAATAATTGCCTTGATTCTGTGATGGCTCAAACGCTGTCTGATTGGGAGTGCATTGTTGTGGATAATGCTTCAACGGACAATACTGAACTTGTTGTTTCAGAGTATATCAAACGCGATGATAGAATTAGGTATTGTAAATTGAGTGAGAATAAAGGGCCATCAAGTGCAAGAAATGTTGGCATTTCTCTGTCAAAGGGTGATTTTGTATTATTTCTGGACGCTGATGATATCATTTGCTCAAGGAAAATGGAGAATGCTTTGATTCTTTTTGAGAAGCATCCCGATTCTTCTATTGTCTATTCCGATATGAGATATTTTGAGGATGGTAACAATGATGTTTACTTCTTCAGAATGAGTTTGGATGCAGGGGAAAATGCTCCTTGGATGTCCTATCAACAAGGTGGAAAACAAGAAATGCTGCCAAGTTTGTTGCAAGGCAATCAAATGGTTATTAGCTCCCCTATTATTAAGAAGTCTGCAATAGATGAGGTAGGTTTTTTTGATGAAACATTGCTGCATTACGAGGATTGGGAATTTTGGCTTCGGTTTGCATTTCTGGACAAAAGATTCCTCTTTGATTCAAATGAATTAAGTTTCACTCTAATTCGTGTGCACAAAAGCAGCCACAGCAGCAATAATGCACTAAAAATGTGGGTTGGTAGCGCGCGAATAGGAATGAAGTTTCAAAATGATATTGATAATTTCCATTTAAAAACGAGATTTAGATTAAAAACCCTTGGATCATTTTTTCTAATTGATCAAATGCTTTACAGGAACAGGAATAATGTAGATGTTTTGAAACACTCATTGGAGTTTCTGATAAGCTTTTTCCCGAGAAAACAATATGTATTTTTTTTGAAATTGATTGCAGATGGTAAAGCATCGAGCTTGATTCAAAGTTTGAAATACTATTACCGATTTCAATACATTAAATTTATCCTAACCAAGAAATTATGCCAACTGTTTCTATATGTATCCCGACCTACAAACAAATAGAGTGCTTGAATAAGTGTTTGGATTCTGTTTTGGTTCAGGATTTTAAGGATTTTGAACTGATAATTTCTGATGATACACCAGACGATAGTGTTCAACGTTTTATAGAGAAAAAGTTGCAAGGTGTGCAATACAGCTATTTTCATCACTCACCCTCATTGGGATCTCCGGCCAATTGGAATTTTGCAATCGGAAGTGCAACAGGTGATTTCATTAAAATCATGCACCATGATGACTTTTATTCTTCTCCTAAAAGTTTGTCCTTAATGGTAGAACGTATTCAGGCAGAGGAATCGGATTTTCTGTATACCTCAGCGCATGTTATTTATAAAAGAGGAAATACGCAGCGCATTCAAGCAACTTCTCAAAAGCAACTACGCATACTCCAAAAGGATCCTTCATTTTTATTTTTCAAGAATGTAATCATGGGGCCATCAGCTACTTTGTACAGAAATGTTAAGGCCAAGTTTGATGAATCTTTGATTTGGCTCGTGGATATCGATTTTTACATTCAAAAAATGAGGGAAGGTAAGTTCAGCTACATCGATGAACCATTGATTACGTTGGTTCATAATGTCGAGGGACAAATTTCAGATCAGGTGCTATTCAACAAAGAGATACAGATCAAGGAGCACGTTTTGGTTTTTAATAAGCTTTCAACTCACATCAAGAACATCAAGCCTTACCGTCAATTTTTTGATTATTTGTTTGCTGATTTTGATGTGCGTTCATTTGAGGAACTCCTGGAAATAGCGCCTATGGCAGAGTTGAATGCCAATTTCTTTTTGGGTGTCATCAATGACCTCAATCAAAACCGTTGGCTTAAGTCTTTCATTCGGAGATGTTATGGCAGCAGGTACAACAATTATATTTTTAAACTTGAGCAATTCCATCCATAATACAATGCCAAAGGTTTCTGTTGTAATGTCTGTATTTAATGGCGAATCATTTCTTCGATTGGCCATTGATAGTATTCTTAATCAAACTTGGAGTGATTTAGAGTTGATCATCGTCAATGATGGATCAACGGATGGGAGCAAAGCTATTATAACTTCCTATGCAGATAAGCGTATCTTTTTTTTAGACAATGAAGAAAACAAAGGGTTGATTTACTCACTCAATAAGGGGATTGCGGCAGCAACAGGTAAGTTTATTGCCAGAATGGATGCAGATGATATTGCGCTACCCAACCGTTTGGAGAATCAAGTTAAGTTTCTTGAAAGCAATGCAGACATTTCTATTTGTGGAAGTGCCACGTATCATTTGATTGGAGATAAACTGATAAAAAAGTCAGCCTATTTTAGCCATGATGAAATTAGTTGTTGGATGTTATTTAACTGCTCGATTGTCCATCCAACGTTGATGTTTCGTTCAGAGGTGTTGCAGAATGAGGCTGTTGTTTTTGATCATTCTTTTCCCCATGCTGAGGATTATGAATTGTGGTCCAGATTATTGTTCAAGTATAAGTTTGCATGTTTGAATCAACCTCTTTTAAAGTACAGGATTCATGCTAATCAAGTGACCAAGAAACACAATTTGTTGCAAGAGACTTCAGCCAACTTGGTTAGAAGAAAGATTTTGGAGCAAGCGGGGTTTGTATTTGATGACAATCAGTTTGAAGCGCATTGTTGGATAGGTACATCACGATTTTTGGATTCCACTCAGCAACTTCATAGAATTAGTGATTGGCTTCAATCCCTTTATCAGCAGAACAAGTCCGTAAATTATGTCTCTGATGATACAATGAAACGAGCAGTGAAGAAATTGTGGGAGGATTCATGTGGGAATTCCAATTTGGGATTAAGGGCATTTTTCACCTTTTTCCAATCACCCATATATCAATTTGGTAATTTTAATATTTTGAAATTGGCATTGAAATGTGCCTTACGTCGATTTAGTTGAAATGTTCTATTTCAGACAAAAAAGTCTCAGCCCATTTGCTCCAGTTTAATGAATCTTCAAAGATTTTTCTTGTATTAAAACACAAAGCCTTGTACTGGATGGGGTCATCTACATATTCCAATATTTTATTTGCATAAGGCTGTCCATCGGAATGGTAGTCAAATAAATGCCCGTTTATTCCTTCTTTGACATGTCCTTGAACGCCTCCCGTGAGATTGGATAAAATAGGAACGCCAAAAGCGCTGGATTCACAGAAAACAATAGGCGTGCAATCAAATCGTGTGGGAAGAATAAAAAAGTGATGATGGAGAAAAAGATTTTTCATCTGTAAAAAACCATCAGTTGCATTTTTATCCACAAATGGAATAACATGAACTTTGGGATTTTCAAAATTCTCAGGGGGTTGACATCCAACGATGGTTAAAGAAGCATTAACTCCATTTTTTTGTAAATATCGCAATACATCAACGGCGATGTCAGCTCCTTTGTTCTTCCAGGATGATCCAATAAAAAGTAGTTTACACTCTGTTTTTAAATTTCGATGATTGATGGATTCATGAACTTCTTCTTGAGATGGGTGCTCGTCAATGTTGGCACCAAACGGAAGTACACATGTTTTTCGTTTGGGAAGATGATAAAAGTTATGAGCCTGCTCTGCCGCCCAATGAGAGGAAAAGAAAACAAGTGAAGCATTGTGCATGGCTATGCTGTCCGTTTCCATGCTTTGTTTCCGGGACCAGTCCCAAAGGTTGGTCAAAATACTGTGGTAATTGATGGCTCCTGCGATGGTGCGATCCAGGATGTAGAAAATAGGTTTACTTGTTTCTAAATAGGCACCGTACTCTGTTCCACCACAAACAACAACAATGTCATGCTCTTGTTCTCGTAGTTTTTGCGAGAAAATTCTTCCAAAAGATTGGGCATACCATTTGGAGTGTCTATAATCGATGCGTTTCTTAAAAAAACGAAGAGAGATTTGATTGGCAAACATCATCAACCATCTGACCAATCCCGGTCGTGCTGGCCCAATCGCAGTTACTTGCGTTACGGCGTTGGACAAAGATTGAAAAGCATAATGCGCTGTCCCTGACCAGGCGTGCTTGTCTTTGGGTGACATCTCAGTGATGAACGCAATCTTTGGTTCTTTCTTTACCTTTTGCATCGAGAATGCAAAGTAAATTTTTTTAGTTATAGACTCAGAGCAAATGCTGGTAATGTTGATATCTTTATGCCTTGGTGACTGTTATGAGCAATGAAATAGGATTGGAAGCGAAGCAAGTGAAAGTACTTCTGTTGGCGGATATTGCTTCTGAGCATACAGAGAGGTGGGCGCTTGGATTGGCTCGTAAAGGTGTTCGTGTAGGATTGTTCAGTTTCAACAAATCACATCATGCATGGTATGACAATGTGGACAATATTGAACTTTTGTTCGAGCCTAAAAAGCGTGTCGGAGGGTTGTCCATCTTTGAAAAGGTGAACTACTTCCGCTACTATTTTCCATTAAAGCGTGCGATAAAAAGTTTCAATCCTGATATTCTCCATGCGCATTATGCCTCAAGCTATGGTCTATTGGGAGCTTTGTCGGGATTCAAACGATTGGTGATATCCGTTTGGGGTTCTGATGTTTTTGAATTTCCGAAACAAAATTCAATGTACCCAATGATCCTTCGCTATGCATTGTCCAAGCCTCAAATGATTTGTTCTACAAGTTTCTGTATGCGTGATGAAGCCAAGCAGTATACAGAGAAACCCATTGATGTTGTACCATTTGGAATTGATCTAAATCGATTTCAACGATTGGATTCACAGCTTCCATTTAGCAATGCAGACCATATCAATATTGGATGCATCAAAAGCATAGATGAGAAGTATGGAACAAAAATATTGGTAAAGGCTTTTATCCAATTGATGGATCGTTTTCCGCAGAAGCCGCTTAGATTATTTTTAATCGGTGATGGCCCTCAGCGACTGGCGTTAGAGAAAATGATTGAAGAGATGGGTTTGAGGGACTCCGTTGTTTTTACAGGCAGAATCCCACATGTGGAGATTCCGGAATGGCATAAAAAGTTGGATGTCTTTGTGAGCCTTTCAACATGCCGTGAGAGTTTTGGTGTTTCATTGGTGGAAGCCATGGCATCTCGAACTTGCGTCATTGCATCTGATGCTGATGGATTTAAAGAGGTTTTGGGTGAGGATGGAAGTTGCGGCAGTATTGTAGCCGGTAATTCTGTGGAAGCGGCTTTTGAGGCAATGTCTCAAGTGATTGAAAATCCTTCAAAGGCATTGTCTCAGTTGTCAGCAGCGAGAGAGCGAGTCGAGCAGTTTTACAAATGGGAAATGAACCTAGATCAAATGGTTGGTATTTATAACAAAATAATTGAATCTTAGATAGATCCAATTACAAGCAATGAACGGAAATGCGATGATTCAAAATCAAATTGCTCGAGTAAAAGGATTAAACTGGACCATCACCGATTGGTGTTTGGCTTGGATTTTATTTTTCTCTGTCGTTCAGCAGCGATGGTCGCCTGTTGGTTTTGGCTTGTGGATGATTGTGTTGTTGAAAGATCGTGAATGGCGCGGATGGAGAGTCTTGATGGCAGAATTGTTTTCTGGAATATCAGGATTGTTCATTTTGTATTTCTTATGGTTGAGCGTCGGTGTTTTGTGGTCGGAGAATACCGCAATTGCTTTGGCCAAATTGGAGAACAAACTCAGTTTTATTCTTTTTCCTTTGCTTATTCAACTTTCAAAAATGCGCATGACCAGCCAGCAATGGAAGTTGATTTTTGTTTTTACAATGGCCTTTGTTTTATGCCTGTATGAAGGAATGGCGTTGATTCGATTTATGGATTCAACAGGAATTGCGATGGCTGATTGTTTTTCAGGGTCAGTGTTTTCTCCCTTTATGCACCGCAGTTATCTGGCTTGCTACTTGTGTCTGGGATTGGTTTTTTTGGATGATCAGAAGTCTTTTTTTGATAAGAAATGTTATGCTGTGCTAGTGGTGTTTTTCTCAATAGGCGTGATGCAAACCTTATCAAAAATAGGGCTCATCATTTGGGTGTGTTTGTTATGTTTGTATTTGATGCAGTCCTTGAGGCGCTTGTCAACTAGAGGAATAATAGGGGTGTTTTCTGTGATTTGCGGATTTATTGTTCTAGTTGGGATATCGATGGGGCCCTACATTTTAGAGCGATTCAACAATGTGGGTCTATCCGTAAAAGAAATGCAGTTGTACAACAATACAACTGTAGAGAGCAATGCTGCACGTTTAATCATGTGGAATACATCAATAGAACTGCTGCAAGAGCATTGGCTAATGGGTTTGGGCACTGGTGATGCGGATTTGGCGCTCAAGGTCAGAAATGAGCAATTGGGCAATGATGGAGTGGCGCAGGAGGGTTTGAATTCACACAATCAGTTTTTGACTACTGGATTGCAATTGGGAATAGTAGGAATGGCCTTGTTAAGCTTTATATTCTATTGGGCTTGGAAGAAATCAAATGGGAAGCTCTTGCCAATTTTGGTGGTAAGCGTATTCTTTGTGAACTTGTTGGTAGAATCATTCTTGGAAACCCAATCAGGTGTAGTCTTGTTTTGTGTGTTGATGGTTTTGTTGTTTGATTTTAAAGAGAAAGAGGGGCGGCCATCCGTGGTTTAACTCTTTGTTCAAATAAGCTATAACGCTATTCGGAGTTCTAATTTACCACCCAATCCTTGTTCAATGATGCGTTGAAGGGTGGATAGGCGCACTTCTTTGAGGTTATTTTCCACCTTAGAAATATAGGCTTTGTTGGTACCGCATTTTTCTGCCAGCGCTTGTTGGGTAAGACCTTTTTCTTGTCGAGCCAATTGAATCATGATTCCCATTTTGTATACCTCAAAACCTTTTTCGAATTGCTCACGTTTTTTGCCTCCTCTTTTTCCGTATTCCAATTCTATCAATTCATCTAGAGATCGGGTGTTATTTTTCGTTTTCATATTCTTTTTTTATTTTTATTGCTCTCTCAATTTCTTGTATTGTTGTTTTTTGTGTTTTCTTTTGAAAACCGTTGCCAAGTATTATACAGTTTCCATCATCAAAAAAGCAAAATATTCTAAATGCATCACTTCCCAATTGAATCCTCATCTCATATAGTCCGGTG
>CAZNVU010000060.1:6107-15730 GCA_964576575.1 uncultured Chryseobacterium sp. | reverse complement strand
GATGGTTTTGGTCATCTGCTCGATGGTGCGTCCCGTTGCATCTGTGATGGTTATCATCGTCTCTCCCTCCATTCCGTTGATGTTTAAAACAACACCTTCTCCGTTATTGGGATTGGGATAAAGCTGTATGTTCGCTGTTCGCTGTTCGTCTGCATTGTCATTTTCACTCTCATCGATGACGGGAGCTCCTGCAAAACCAAACGTGCGCATGCATTGTGAGGTGCCATAGTTGCTCTGTGATTGTTGATCGGCATGTAAGGACGATATCGCTACCCCATACAGCTGGCTGTTGGCGATTCCTGGAATAGTATTCATGGCCAGTACCCTTGATCCCCCTGTTGGCCCATTGAGAGACTGGGGCATCCCGGTTGTTGGAGCGGTCATTGTTAGTTGCCAAATGTATCGGCTCGTGCCACAAACACTTCGATTGGTCGCTAAAGATCCTGATGTTGGCCTTTTGTAAACCGGACAACGATCTGTTGTTCTGAGGTTCAAGTCGGCTTCTGTGTTCATTGTAAACACACCGGGTGTTACACCATAACCTACCACTTGTTCCGTATTGCCAAAAGCATCTTTAAGTGCATAGTGAGCATCTACTTTAACAGTATGTTGTGCAGGTGCGTTATTGATGTTGGCTCCCACTAACCTACCCAATTGCAATACCGTTGAAGCTACACTTGATGTGGTTGGCGCAGTAGAGTATATCCAATGAGGTCCATTTTGCGTTGCATTTCCATTCCAAACATTAAAAGTGTAATGTGACGCGCCTGATCGGTGTGAACATTTGAAATTTTGACAAGTACTACTAAAGGTATTGGTAAAATTGGTATAAATACCAATATCCATTGCACTGCCTCGCAAATAAGACAACCTCAAAGAAGCTGAGCCATAAACAGCGTTTAGATTCCTTACGCAAATCCAATACGTAGAACCCGGTTCAAGTTGATCAAAATACAAAACCTCATTTCCACCGTCGGTAGATAACCCCATACTCATTGGTGTCACATCATCTTCAATGTCCAATGGTATCAATTCTTGACCTGTTGCTGTTGTAAAATCGTACAACGCAATGTCATTGTCATCTGCAACCGTTGGGCTTCCAGTCAACTGTAAGCGAATTGCATTGGATTGAGCTGTAAACTGGTACCAGCGGTCGATGCCTGTTCCTATTGACTCGACATTGTCAGCACCCTGTCCAAAGTTCACGCTCAATGTCGTTTGTGTTCCGGTACCATAATTGCCAATAGAAAGTATGTTGGTAGGGCTGAGGTTACCAATGTTCGGACACTGCAAATCTGATCCAGAACAATCCTCATCGATAACATTGCCACAAATCTCGATTGCCGTTGGCTTGATGGATGTGTTATTGTCGTTGCAGTCCGTATTGTTGATCACTGTATTTGATGGTTGAGAGCAAGAGTTAATAGCAGTACCAGCGCCGTAGCCGTCACCGTCTGCATCGTTGTAATAATTGACAAAAATTAATCCATTGTCTATTGTCCCATCGCAGTCGTCGTCCAAGTTATTGCAAGTCTCTGCAACAGGCAAACAAGGATTTATCGTAATTAACTTACCCTCGTAATGTGTCCACTTTCCAGAGGCATCCTTGACTCGAATAAACAAATAATGATCTCCAGCCTCCACATCTGCCAATGTTATATCTAAGGCTAAATCAATATTCGTTCCTGGAGAAATGGACACTGCATTGGCATTACCTAGCCCCGGATCAACATCAATGAACCACTCAATTTCAACCAAGTTCGGCTCAACTATTACATTTGACAAAGGGAAAACATAAAACAATCGAGATTCATAATGACTCCAATTTCCCTGAGCATTCTTCATTCTAATATTCAAAGTATGAGCACCTTCAGAAACATTATTCAAAACGATAGGAAGAGTCATGTCCACTTGACCTAAACCAGCAAATGAAAACGGACTTCCATTTCCAACACCTGGATCATTATCAATAAAATACTCTGCTTCTGAGAAATTACTAAGCAGACTATTATTGAATGACAAAACATAGAATAAGCGTGACTCATAATGACTCCATCTTCCCAAATTATTCTTTACTCTCCACCCTACATAATGTACACCTGATGAAACATTGCTCAACGGAACCGAAAGAATGGTATTCATATCAGCAGAAGGAGTCAAAGGAATAAAAGATCCCAATCCTTTCCCGGGATCAGTATCAATGAAATACTCAGCCCCAACAATAGACTGCGCCATTGGATAAGTTAGGATGAACTGAAACAAAATCAGCTGAATCCCAATTAACTTCAACTTTCTCATTAGTTCTGAGATTTGGCCTTGATTTGGATATTCAAAGTACCGTTTGAAGTTGTATTGGGATTCAAAATATTCACTTCTTTCAATACGGGCCATTGACGAGGTGCAGCAAAATACCTGAATCGATCATCCGTTGACACCTCATCAATCCAAGGATCTGTCCCCCCATAGATACCAACATCCGTTCCATCTGACCCATAACCAACCCCAATTGAAGTTGCATTCAAATGCAAATTCCAAAACGGACCAGGTGCCGAGTAAGTTGTTGCAATAACATCATTGTAGGTTGGTCTACCTTGTATAACTTGTCCTTGATTCGTAAATAAATTCTCACCGAAGGTTGTATTGCTAGTATTAGGAGCAAGTGGATAAGCAAAAACATTGCGATGAAAATAGGCGTACGAATCTGTCACATTAAAATTATCACTTGCATAAGCACTGCCATGACGATCAAATAAATTATCTACCACATTGGCTCCCTCAAAACGAAAACTCGTCAAATAACATGTGTTGTGACTGAATGTATTTCCGGTTCCAAAACCATAATTAAGAAACTGAACCATCCCCGTAATTATATTATTCGAAAAAACAGAATTGAAAAGAGTTCGTCCGAATAGTTCATTCAATATATTGTTTTTAAAAACAATATTAAAATGTGCGGAATGGTATCCATCCCAATTAACACTAAAACCATGAATATAATTGCGCTCGCAAGTAATATTACTTATTCCCGTATAAGGGTTTATAAAAAACCCGCTTGGAAAACATGAACACGAGGTATTACTTTGACCGGGATTCACCGTGGCGTTTCCAATTCTCAAACTTTGTATGTAAAGCCCATAAAATTTACTACCACTTGCGTTTGACGAATAGTCATTGCTATAAGCTAAAATAAAAAGAGCCACCTTACTCGTACGCTGCATTTGCTGGTTCGGCAAAGCCCCTTCACCAACAAATACCAAGGGCTTGGTTACAGTAGCTCCACTATATTGGGTAATTGAAGCTTGGATATAAATGGTATCGTTGGGTGCACTGGCATCAACAGCGGCTTGAATTGTAGAATAAGTGGTTGGTGCACCATAAGAATTGTCTACAAATCTTGTTGTTCCAAAAGACAATATAGACCAACAAAAGAAAACTGAAAGAGTAATTGCTTTTTTCATATATAAATTTTTCATCAAAAGTGAAAACAGTTTTCTATATAAAAAATACTCCTTTAGTACCAATTTTACCCTACAAAAAAACCCCCATCTTTCGACAGGGGTTTTTATCAATATGTAATGCTAATCTTAACGATTCACCACCATGCGCATGGTTTGGCTTTGCTGGCCATTGGTTAATTCTACCAAATACAATCCATTGCTCAAGGCTTGATCAAAGTTGATATTAGTAGTTAAACTTCCCTCTACCATTAACTGATTGCGTTGTATCATTTTTCCGGTTGCATCAGTAATGTTTACTTGCAACATTCCCTCCATTCCATTGACATTTAAAACAACGCCATTTCCTGAATTTGGATTCGGATATATACTACTGGTTACACCGTTGAATGTGCGCTCTGCTGTTATTCCTGAATCATCGATAGTTGGCATTCCCGCTGCACCAAATGTTCTAACACAACTTGTAGTGCTGAAAGAAGATTCCGTTGCATCAGCGTGAACAGAACGAATTTTAACATTGTAAGTCTGTCCGTTTGCTATGCCATCCACAACAGATAATGCTAAATTTCTGGAACCACCCAAAGGACCATTCTCCAAAATAGGCAATCCTGAAATGGGCGTCAATTGTGTAAATTCCCACTGGTATCTGGATGTTCCACAGACAGAACGGTTAGTAGCTATCGATCCTGTTGTGGGACTTTTGAATGTTGGGCATGCATCAGTACTTCTTACAACCAATGGCTGTTCAGGACTCATTGTAAAGGAAGACACAACAGTTCCAACAGCAGTCAATGGGGTGTTGTTACCAAAAGCATCTTTCAAGTTGTAATTTACATCAACCGTAACATAAACTGTTACTGGAGTGGAACCTAGATTAGCAGATGCAATTCGTCCCAACTGGCATACAGTTGAAGCTACTGCAGTTCCTGAATTGGGAATGGCGTATTGCCACAATGGAGATCCTGAGACACTTGCGCTTGACCATCTTTTGATAGTATAACCAATTGCATGAGCTCTAAACCTCACCTTAAAGTTTTGACACGTTGAGGTAAAGTTATTGGTAAATCCAGTGTAAGCCCCAATGTCAGATTGACTGGCATTTAAATAAGACACAGTCATGGTATTTATACCAGGAGTAGCATTGGTATTTCTAATACAGATAAAATATGGTTGACCAGGGGTTAAGCCATCATACAACAAGGTCTCACTTCCGCCATCAGCTGCTAATCCCTGAGTACCAGGATGAACATCATTCTCCTGAACCAATGGAAGCATTGCACCTAGTGCAGCAGTCCCCTCATAAATAGAAATTTCATTATCATCACCTACATTCGTTGATCCGCTCAAAGCAATACGAATAGCATTGCCACCTGCTATGAAGCTATACCAACGATCGTTTCCTGCACCCGTATTCTGAGGAGAATCTCCTGCAGTAATCAAGTTAACTGAAGTAGAACTCTGGACGCCTGTTCCAAATTGACCAATGTTGGCAACCGCAACAGCATATGCTGGTCCAACAACTGGACAAACCAAATCACCATTCAAACAATCGTCATCCTTTCCGTTACCGCATACTTCTTCTCCCTCAGGACTTACATCTCCATCTGAATCATCGCAATCACCGGCTGTTTGAACGTAGTTACTTCCTGGATTGCTACATTGAGAAATAGGATTACCTCCGCCATATCCATCGTTATCTGAATCCAACCAATAGTTTACAGGTGTACAGCAAATTGTGCATGAACCAAAACAAACTAGGTTTGAGTTGATAGGATTGGCCGATTGCGCACCACTATTAAATGTTCTATTGGTATTGGTTGCGCAGTCTCCTGGTACATTCTCAGCATCACCCCATGTATTACCATTGATAAACTTGAATTCAATGTTAGAATCAACCAGAATAGAGGCTGTGAATGTATAAACCCCATCATTGTCAGCATCAGTCATCGAAGATGTACCAGGATTCCAACCTTGAAAATTTCCAGCAATGTGAACTCCATTCGGAGATACTGTTTGCTGATTCATATCTACTCGGAAAACTATCGTATTGTATATGCAATTGATGCAAGCCGCGAAGCAAACTGGTTCACTAACAATTGGAGCAGTTCCAACAACCAATGTACGATTGCCACTGGTAGCACAAGCTCCTGGCACACTCTCATCAGAACCCCAGTTATTGCCGTTCACGAATTTGTATTCTAACGTTGTATTGGGGAAAACGTTCACCGTAACTTCATAAATTCCATCCGAATTTAAATCGGATAAGCCAGTTGACCCTGGGTTCCAACCTTGGAAATTACCTGCAACATGGACACCGTTGGCAGAAACGGATTGCCCAGCCATATTGACTTTAAAGGTAACGGGAACCAAGTTATTGGGACAATTCTCACATGAACCATAGCATACCACTGGAATAACTTCAGCGGATGCTCCCGTTGTATAAGTGCGGTTACCTCCAGTAGCACATGCAGAGGGAACACTTTCATCGGAACCCCATGCATTACCATTCACAAACTTGTATTGTAGATTGGAAAATCCATTGATTTGCAAAGTCACCGTGTAAATTCCATCTGCATCCAAGTCTGTCATTGGCGTTGCTGAAGGATTCCACCCTTGAAAATTTCCTGCCAAATGCACACCATTTGGTGAAACTGTTTGCGTGGCCATGTTCACTTGAAATGTCACACTCTGCAAACCTGCACAGTTTACACATGATCCAAAACAAACCGCACTTATGGTGGCGTCAGAAGATCCAACTAAATAGGTTCTATTTCCACCAGTACTGCAGCCACCTGGAACATTTTCTGACTGCGGCCAATCATTACCATTAATAAATTTATACTCAATGCTGCTTCCTTGCTCAATTGATGCCGTATAAGTATAAATGCCGTCATTGTTATCGTCTGTCATGACCGTATTCGAAGGGTTCCACCCTTGGAAACTTCCAGCTATTCTTACTCCATTTGAAGATACAGTCTGCTCACTCATATTAACCTGAAAAGTGACGTTGTAGCTTGGATTTCCTGAACTGACTGTATAACCATAAGTAGACCCATTATTATTGAATCGAATTGTATACATATCAATATCAGACAAAGAAGGGTTAGAAACAGTTGTAGAAAAGACATAATAACTAACATTACTGCCCCCAGCTTGAGCAGGTATTGTGGCTGTTCCATTCACCCCGTTAAATGTTACAGGTACTAAAGTAGAGGCCGTATAATTGTTGGTCGAGTAACGAACATAAACAATCTCTTCTGGCGAGGGTACTGCCGATGCGGTAACATTAATAGTTACAGCACTCGAGGCAAAAACTGACCCGCTGGAAGGAGATTGAGAAACTGAAGAAAAAGTAACCGGTTGTGCACTAGTCTCCATAAAAATGGCTTTAGAGCCAGTGTAGCCCGCATCCAACCAATTCATGGTATACCACTTTCCATTTGAAATTGTGATGTTATTGTTACTTCCAGAATTAAAAGTCAAGTTGGTTAAGTTGTTCGGGCTGAAAGTCGCATTCTTCCAAGTGTTATTCCAAGGACTTCCGCTAGGTCCTGATGAAAATACAAATTCATAAGAACCTCCAATCAAATCAGCGCCACTTGGCGCAACAGAAAAAGTTGTTTGCCATCTGGTTTGACCCTGCGTGATTTTTACCAAACGGCCTCCTGGCACTTGATTGGGGTTAGCCAAAGCCAAATTGTTTGTGGGAAGGTTTGTCCATCCATTCCATGCACCAGGCATGTTTAATCCTTCTGGCTCATAGATCTGAGCTGTTACACTACCAACCAATAGGGCAAATAGTGCGAATAAAAAATTCTTCATATTAAATAGGTTTTGTTTAGTTAATACGAATATAACAAAAAGTGTAAAATACACACTAAGATTGTGTTAAAAATACACTTTGTCCAACAACAAAGAAAATGGCCACCCTAAGGCAGCCATATTTCACTCAGTAATTCAAATTTTATTTGGCAATAACCCATCGTTGTCTTTGACCATTGACTTCCACGAAGTAAATTCCATTGGCCAAATCCATTTGTTTACTCTCCCAGATATGCCCTTCCATAAACTCTGATTGCTCAGCTACTAACTTCCCGGACAAATCCCATACTTTCAAATTCAATAATCGTTCTGCTGAAGTTTCCCAAATCAAAGAAAATTGACCACTCAATGCTGGATTTGGATAAATGGCAAACTTATGCTCAGATTGGTCGGAAGCAAACTGATAATCAACCTCCCCTTGCAATGCCATTCCAGAACCCAATGTTCTCAAACATTGCACAGAACCCCAACTGCCAAAAGTGCCAGATGAATGCTGAGCCCTGACTCTAACATTAAATGTCTTTCCTGGCCCCATGCCTGGCACATTATTCAAAAATAAGACTGCACTATATAGGCCACCCAAAACAGTTACTGGAGCTGCTGCTGTTGGTAATACTTGCGTAAACTCCCACTGATAGCGCTGCGCTCCGCAAACAGTGCGATCGACACTTACATTACCTGTCACTGACTTGAATGAAGGGCAGCGATCTACACTGCGCAATGAAATGGTTGCCTCACTATTCAATGTTGTTTGACATGCCAACGTACCTGCAGCTACAACACTTTCACTATTGCCTGCAGCATCGGTCATGGCATATACGACGCCAACTTTCATTCCATACACAACAGGTAATCCTGTGTTATTTACAGGTAATATCATTCCCAATCTGGAGACTACACTATTTGTAGATGTTGTTGTATAAACCCATGGTGTTAAAACCAATGGTTGTCCATTTTGAGAAGCGCTCTCGACACCAAAAGCATACTGCGCCGCATTGGCCCTGTAAGATGCTTTAAACGCAGTACATACAGAGTTGTAAACACCGGTATTATTACTATAATAGTGATCACAAGTACTTCCCAAAAAGTGATTGAAACAAATCTTAGCACTTGGATTATTGGGGCCTGAAAAATGTCGACATGCGACATAATATGTTGTTCCCAATATCAAATCATCATTGTACAAAATCTGATTTCCCGAAGTTACCTCATGTTCACTATCTATCATTACCATACAATTCCCTTGCTGAACGTAAAGCTCAATAGCGTTGTCCCCAAAAGCAGCGCTCAGCCCTGCCCTGAATGAGGCATGCTGTGCCGTGAATGAGTACCATAAATCTATGGCTGAACCTAAAGTAATTGGAGAATCAGCACCTACAGCAAAGTTGGCACTCTTCATTCCATTGCCTGCACAAGTTGGAAAAGCATTGGTTATCACAGATACTGCTTGTATGCTACCCGGTGAAACACCTTCATCTATTTGACCATTACAATTATCATCTTGGCTATTGCAAGCTTCTAATTGAGTCGGATATACATCGGCATTCTCATCTTGACAGTCTCCAGATGCTAAAACCCAAAGGGGATCAGTTACTTCGATGCATGTGTTCTCCAAGAAAAAATCTCCAAAACCATCACCGTCATTGTCCTGATAGTAGTCAAAATATTGAACACCATTGTCCACAACACCATCGCAATCGTCATCCAATTGATTGCAAATTTCAGGTTGTGCTGCAATACAACTTCCATCATTATCAGTAGCCAATGGATTGAAGTTGCATGCATTGGGATTGTTACAACCTGGAATCTCCAACTCATCGCAGACTCCGTCACCATCTTGGTCGTTCAAACAAGTGCTCTCACAATTGTAATACAACTCTGGATAAACACATGATTGATCATCATCCGTAGCATCTGCATTATAATTACATGCATTGGCATCTGTACAACCTAAAATAGAACAACCCTCATCTATCGCGTTTGAGCAGTTATCATCCAAGCCATTGTCACACAATTCCGGAGATCCTGGATTGATTGATGCACTATTGTCTGAACAATCACCAGCAACTAAAACATACCCCAAAGGCTGTGTGCATTGTGATGTTGATACACTCAGGTTACCAAACCCATCACCATCTAAATCTTGGTAGTAAGTAACGGGCTGATTGACGATCATGCTAACTGAATTACTCACAGCCGATACGGTAGTAGCGCACGCAGCATTACTCGTCATCACCACACTGATGGCATCATTATTCACAGGCGCTGCTAGCGTGTAAGTAGATGAAGTTGCACCACTGATGTTCACACCATTCTTCTTCCATTGATAGGTCGGTGCAGTTCCAC
>CAZNVU010000060.1:0-6007 GCA_964576575.1 uncultured Chryseobacterium sp. | reverse complement strand
ACTGATGTTTACTCCATTCTTCTTCCATTGATAAGTCGGAGTTGTTCCGCCGTTGATGGGAGTAGCAGTAAAGTTGACTCCTGTACCTGAACAAACGGTTGTGCTGTTTGCAGCAATGCTGACAGAAGGCGCAACGGGATTACCCAAATTAATGGTTGTTGAATTAGAAGTCAAAGTGCATCCATTGGCTGAAACAGTGCAAGTATAAACACCTGGCGTATCAGCAATGTAGGAAGATTGCGTAGCGCCATTAATTGCGACACCGTCTTTATTCCATTGGAAAGTATATCCTGTGCCTGTTGTTGCGTTTAAGGTCAACACTTGACCGGTGCACAAATTCTGTGTTCCACTCGGCAAAATTGCTGCAACAACTGTAGTGCCGGTAGAAGTCACTGTTGTCACTGGAGATGTGGAAACACATGCGCCACTGTTCACGGTAACTTGATAAGCACCTGGGGTTGTTGCCAAATAGGTTGATGATGTAGCGCCTGAGATATTGGCTCCATTTTTCTTCCATTGATAAGTATTGGAAGGGCTTGTTGGGGCGGTCAAAGTCACACCGTTTGGATTACAAACCGTACTCACCGTTCCCGATGGGAAAATGGGAGCGGTCAAATAAAACGTAGTCGGCAATGACATTTGTTGACAGGTCGTTGTATTGTTGGTCACCAATACTTTATACGCTCCAACCTCTGTTGGAAGAATGGTAGGCTGCGTTGATCCTGGAATAACAGCATCATTGAAATACCATTGATAACTATAGTTAGACGCAGTATTCACGTTTAAATAAACTGTACTGGATTGACATACTAAAATCTCTCCTGTTGGATCTACAACTGCCGGTGGCAATTCGTATACATTGACATAAATGCTATCAAACAAATACTCATTTCCCAATTGGGCAGTCATAGAAAAATAACCGCTACCTTCCGGAACAAAAGTCACAGTGTTGCCCACTGTTCCATTTTCCCAAGTCACATTAAATCCTTGTGGACCTGCATAAGTCAAAGTCACTGGGAAGGTTGGACACCGTGATACCGTTTCTCCTTGTGTAATCAAATTTACAGCAGGATTGGCACCATTGAAGAAGATGGTTCGTTTAAAAACAGGACCCCATTTATTGGATCCATCTTTAGCGCGAATATTGAACAAAGTTGAACCGCTTTGATTCTCCCACGTCAAGTGATCACGCAATAGTGTTTCAATGGCATTGTCAAAGTTGCCATCAAATGCAACAATGATAGAACCATTTCCTGCTCCAGGATCAAACACCCCGAAATAATACTCTGCAAAAGTGATATTCAACAGACGTCCGTTGGGTGTTTCGTTCTTGAATACAGTTTTCTTGAACAAAGGCCCCCATTGATTGGATTCGTCTTTGAAGCGGATATTGAATAGTGCAGAATTACCTGTAATGCTCCATGCATAATCATCTGCAAAAGCTTGTTCAATAGCGGCGTTATAATCTCCGTCAAAAGCCAAAATAGATGTTGCTGAACCTGCACCTGGGTCAAATGTTCCAAAAAAGAACTCTGCAGCCTGCACTGTCAAATTTCTAAACGATGGAGGCCCTTGAATGGACAATGTTTTCTTGAACAAAGGCCCCCATTGATTGGTTTCGTCCTTGACACGAACATTAAACAAAGTCAGTCCATTGGGTAGGCTCCAAGTTGTATTGTTGCTTAGCACTGTTTCAATCGCATCGGACCAATTGTCGTCCAAAACCAAAAGATTGGTTCCGTTGCCTTGACCTGGATCTGTTGCGCCAAAGAAAAATTCAGCAGATTGGATTTTACACAATCGAGGATTGGCGGGTACACTTTGCACTGAAATGGTTTTCTTAAACAATGGCCCCCATTTATTGCTGCCATCTTTAGATCGAACATTGAACAAATGCAATCCTGGTGTCAGGCTCCATGACGTATTCAATGAAGTAGCCGCCTCTACAGCTTCACCCCAGTTGCCATCAAATACAACCAACGGGGTGGCATTGCCTTGCCCGGGGTCATTACTTCCAAAGAAAAACTCACCTTGGGTAACAGCTACGCTGTTGGCTGCCGGAGTATTGCTATTTAGAAAAATAACCTTTCTGAATCTAGGTCCCCAATTATTATTAACGTCCTTTACACGAACATTTAACAATACAGGGCTAGAAAGATTAGGAACGGATTGCGCTGACGCAATGATTGATTCTATAATATCACTGAAGTCTCCATCAGTTGCTGTAAATGCGGTACCTGTTCCTACTCCTGGATCTATGGTTCCCCAAAAATATTCACCCGCGATAATGCGAGATGGAGTTACCGTCGACTGAGTCAATGATAAACTCGAGGAATAAACAAAATCCCCAGTTGTGCCTCCATTATTATTGGCCGCCAATCCTGTGAAATAAAAATTTACATTTCCCGATGCTGGAGCTGTCCATGAAAAGGTGAAAGTCTTTTGATTGGCAGACAAACCACCATTTGAATTATGGGTAATATAATTTCTGCTCGTTCCAGACTCTGAGGAAAGTTCAGCATGATTGTCCGCTCCTGCTATCAATGAACCAGCATTCTGTCCGGATTGGTTCAATGCAGAGACACTAAAGCCAAAAAGAGACTGCCCCATTTTGGACACGGTCACACTTACCTGATAAGTTTGGCCAGCTGTATACTGTCCGTTTGTCACACCTGCTACACTCATTGAAATAGACCCTGTAGGATCGTTCAATGAATTGGTGCTATGACATTGAATACAGGTACTCTCTCCGGGAGCACCCGATTTGCCCGATTTACCCGAGCTGCTCGTCACCCCATTGAACATCATCCATGCAAAAAAACACATGAATAAAGAGAAGTAATATTTGTTTCTCATCTTAAGATTTCGATTTGCATATTTTTATGCGATTCTTGTGCCTCTCCAAGGCCTCTATACCGGATTGACTTTTCATCAAAGACTAATACGGCACATCTTCATCCTCCACAAAACAGATTTAAACTTTCCAATCCAATTGGCGATACCTTTCAACCATCATTTCAACTGATAGGTCACTCCAATTATTAATTCCAAAACCATGAAACACATAGAAGAGTAGAAAAATTCCAATCTTCTTGTCCCTTAGTTTCTGTGGTATGCTTTAGCCTTGATATCTACGTTTTGTCCCGGGAACAAATCAGCAGGAATATTCAAATTATAGATAAATGCCTTACTGTTATTAGGATTAGAAACGGGGAAGAAATTGTTCCATGAGTTTGGCCCACCAAAACGACCACGATCGCTCAATGTTAAATCAATATCATAAAACTCATGATTGGGGTTACCTGTATTCACTGTTGTTCCAACAGTACCCACAACTTTAGTCAAAACCAATGCTTCACTGGCCGTTGGCACAGTACATGGCAAATCCAATCCATTGTATGTCCACTCAAAAAAACCACTAGTAGAAGGATTAGGAAACAATGATAAGGTAGTAGAGTAGGTTAAAGTTGCCTCAACAGCTGTATCCCAATAGTAACCATATGTATAATAAGGGTAGCCGGAATATGAACCACCGGAATTGAAATTGATGGTTCCCAAAAAGTTATTACTAGAGAACTTAAAATTGTATCCAGGAACGCTGACTGAAGCCAACATCCAATTGGCACCGGTCAAAACATCATTGTTGTAAAACTCGTTCACCACTGAACTACTGCTATTCCATTTAAAGAAAGTCAAGTTTTTTAGAATGCAATTGCTTACACTCAATGCATAATTGTCTGCGCGCATGCTGAAATTATTCATGATAGAATCCGCTGTCAAAACAATTTTATCTGTGGTGCTCGCTGTTGTTGCCTCATCCACAATGAATAGATTGTTGGTTTTGGAGGCGATAAACGAACCGTAACGCATGGTTGTGTTATTGGTTACTGATGTTCTGATGGCCAATAATTCATAGTTGTCAGCATTCATGGATAAATCACCCATTTTGCAGTCTACAAATGAAACCAAGGCTTTACTGCTAGCGGTTGCTGAATTTGTACCCGCGGTAATGCTGTAAATGCCCATATTGATACCCACCATATAGAGTTTCATTCCAGCAAATCCGTTGATGGTCAAATTTCCTGCATAACGAACAGAGGCTCCCGCAACCTGCGGTGCGATGGTAAGAGATTTATTAATGGTCTGTGCTCCTTCTGAATACAATCCCGCAGCAATCAAAATACGATCACCATTGGATGAAGCTGAAACAGCAGAACTAATAGTTGCAAACATGGTGGTTCCGTTTCCGGAGCCAAAAGCTGCATCTACAAAGCGATCAACAGCGAAGGTGGTTGTAGCATAGCACAACACAGAAAGAATCAATAAAACTTTTTTCATTTTGTTAAGGTTTTGGGATACTAAGGTATGGATGGAGTACACCTGAATACAAATGAAAGCTGTCTTTTAACAGCAAAAAAAAAGGAGACATTCGTCACCCTTTTTTAGCATGTATAAAATTCTATACTATCCGTTCAAAGCCTCAGCCCCTGCTACAATTTCCAAAATCTCTCCTGTAATTGCTGCTTGTCTAGCTTTGTTATAGTTCAACTTCAACTCCTTCACCAATTCTCCTGCATTGTCGGTTGCCTTGTGCATGGCTGTCATTCGAGCGCCATGCTCAGCAGCAAAACTGTCCAACAAAGCTTTGTACAATTGAACTTTCAAACATCTTGGAATCAACTCAGATACGATTTGCTCTTTACCCGGCTCAAAAATGTAGTCTGATGAAACATTGCTTTGAGCAACTGGTGGTAAAACAGGTAACAACTGTTCTGTTGTAACAACTTGAACAGCCGCATTTTTAAATCGATTGTAAATCATGACAACCTTATCCACTTGACCAGCCGCAAAAGCATCTAAAAATTCTTGTCCTACAGACGATGCATGATCAAAAGTCAATTGATCAAAAATAGCGTTGGGATTTTCATTGATGGAACCATCTGCCCATTGTGATGACTTTCTGAAAAAATCAGCACCCTTCTTGCCCAATGCTATCACTTTAACTTGCGCATCTTTATGGGCAGAAACTACTCTGCGCGCTTCTTTGATAACATTGTTATTGAATCCACCGCACAAACCTCGATTACTCGTAATAACAACTACCCATACCACCTTTGCCTCACGCTGCTGACTAAAAATACTGCCTTCAACACCCACACTAGCACTTGCATTCTCCAATATATCCTTCAACTTCTCAGCGTAAGGTCGCATGCGGGTAATGGCGTCTTGAGCACGCTTCAATTTGGCGGCAGATACCATCTTCATGGCAGATGTAATCTGCATGGTGGAATTGACCGATACAATTCGCGTGCGTATTTCCTTCAGATTCGCCATCTCTGTATTAGTATTGAGCGGATAACTCTTTGGCTACTTTCTCCAACACTGCTGTTACATCATCCCCAATGTTTCCTTTGCGGATGGCTTCCAAAACATCTTTGTGTTGATTCTCCAAAAGCAACAAATAATCAGCCTCAAATTTCTTTACTTTTTCAACCGGCACACGAGACAACAAACCTTTGGTACCACAGTAAATAATGGCGGTTTGCTTCTCAACAGTCATTGGACTGTTTTGTCCTTGTTTCAATATCTCTACGTTGCGCTTACCTTTCTCCAAGACGAACTTGGTAGCATCATCCAAATCAGATCCGAATTTAGCAAAGGCTTCCAACTCACGGTACTGAGCCTGATCCAACTTCAAAGTTCCAGAAACTTTCTTCATGGACTTGATCTGCGCTGAACCACCCACACGACTAACGGAGATACCTACGTTAATAGCAGGACGAACACCAGCGTTGAACAAATTGGATTCCAAGAAAATTTGGCCATCTGTGATGGAAATTACGTTGGTAGGAATATAGGCAGATACGTCACCAGCTTGCGTTTCAATAATAGGCAATGCGGTCAATGAACCACCACCCTTCACTTTAGACTTCAAGCTATCTGGCAAATCATTCATCATCTCAGCTACCTTTTGAGTCTCGTTCACCTTTGCAGCGCGCTCTAACAA
>CAZNVU010000059.1:0-15761 GCA_964576575.1 uncultured Chryseobacterium sp. | reverse complement strand
AATTGGTCCTCATTCCAACGATCTGGTATGGGCAAAAACAAATACCATGAGCCATCTTTTACATTTACCCAATAAGCACTTTGACCACTCATCATTTCTGAAACGATGGGGTTATCCTTTTTCCAATTCATCCATAAACTCCAATCAGCATAAAGTTCCTTATGCAATGGCAAACTGTCTTGATGCAAATAATTCAAAAAAACAACGCCATCATTGACCTTTATTACGCCATCAACGTCAGTCATTAAAAACTCCATTGGATCTGAAGAAGAACGAAGGTGCTTTTGAAATGCCCAGAAATAAAAAACACAAGTACCTGAAATCAGCGCAATAAATATCAATCGAAACAAAATCTTCCTTTGCATGATATAAAATTAATGGATTAAATTTTCCTGTCACAAGCTCATTCACGGACTATTAAACACCTTTTTGTTGAGTATATTGGCCCATGCAAAAATTTACCCTTTGCTTATTCGTCATGCTCATATTCTGTGCAAACACATTGAGCCAAACGACGGTATCTATTCAAATAAAAGACGCAAAATTTGATAATCCATTGGCCTTTGTTTTCCTGACTGACACAATGAAAACCAAAGGCGGGCAAACCGATATCAATGGTTCCATTCAGCTGTCACTAAATAAAGGAGATTGTATTTACGCACAACTATATGGATACAAAAACAAGAAACAAACATGGGAAGGTGAAAACCCTTGGATCATCCACTTAGAGAGCAATGACGTGGTGCTTGGAGAACTAGTGGTATCTATTAAGGAGGACCCTGCTTACAAAGTCATTGCCAAATGCATAAAGCAATCTTCCATCAACAATCCCGTTGAAAAAATAGATTACCAATTTGAACAATACTCAAAAATGATAGTGGATTTCGTACGCAATGGCGACAGTGCTTTCTTTAAAACTTTTGAAGATAAAAAATTACTCATATCAGAAACAATTGCACTGCATCAGCACCGAGCACCTAATGAAAACAAAGAAACAATTATTGCCAATCAGATGAGCGGCTTTGAATTTCCACAAAGTACAATCATAGGATCGCAATTACAAAGCTTCTCTGCCTATGAACCAGACTTTCAAATCCTAGATCGCGTATTGTTATCGCCATTAGGCCCGAGAGCAATGGATAGATATGAATACAAAATGATTGACACACTAACTAATAACAGTGATTCAATTTTTGTTATTCAATACAATCCAAAAAGAAGATTTCAAAGCAATGGAATGATTGGAATCATACACATCAAATCTCCAGAATATGCATTGATTCAATTAACAGCAGAACCTTATGAAAAGGAATCATCATACTATATCAAAATACAACAGAAACTAGATGAAGCACTAGGCTGCTTTTTCCCTATAGAAATGAATTCTTACTACAAACTCACCAACTCAACACCTGAAATTTTTGGGGAGATTCAAACGCAATTGAAAAACATTGAGATTGGAAAATTTGAAGCAAAAGATTTTGAAAACGTCGTGTTTGAGTTTCCATCTTCAGCAAATACAGTGACTGAAGGACAATGGGAGAACATCCGTTACAATCCGCTGACTGATGAAGAAAAGAAAACTTACGCATTTATGGATAGTATTGGAAAAGCAAATCATTTAGATGCTAAAGTTAACAAACTAGCTGGCCTGCTTGAGGGCCAATGGATGCTTGGTCAATTGAACATGGACTTGCTTCACTTATACAGATTCAATCGATTTGAGGGAAATCGAATTGGTATAGGGCTATCCACCAATTCAAAGTTTCATGATCAATGGAAATTGGACGCAAACATTGCCTACGGTTTCAGAGATCAGCGAAGCAAACATGGAGCAGGTTTGGGTTGGACATCAACCAACAACCGCATTCATTTCAGATTGGGCTATATCAATGATGTCCAAGAGAGTGGTAGAAATGGTCTGAATAGTTACCGACGCAATCTTAATCAACAGGTATATGATTTTTTTATCACCAAAATGGATTATATCCAAGGAGCAGTGTTTGACATTCAATTTCCCATTTACAAGAGTGTTCAACTGCTATATCAGCAATCCAACTTTGAGAAAACTCCTCATATTTCATTTACCAATAATCAGCCTAAACAATACGCACTTGTACTTAATCGCTTGCTCTTCAGGTGGACCCCTGGAGAAAAAAGAAGGCGCGTATTAAACAAAGAAATTGTCTTAAATGGGTACTGGCCTGTAGTTCAATTGGCGCTGAGTCATGGAATAATTGACCAAAGCAACACATTTATAAGACAGCAGTTTGAAATCGAAAAAACATTTCATTCTGTGTATTGGGGGGATGTCAAATTCAACTTTGAATGTGGAAGAACCTTAAACCAAATCCCTTTCAATGAACTTAATGTTTTAAGAGGTTCTTGGAATGACAACGCAAAGATGAACATATCGGTCCCAGAATCTTTTGAAACAGCCCTGAACAATCAATGGTTTGCTCGTGAGTATGCACATTTCTTTATTCGTTACAAATTGAAAACACCACTCTATCAGCATTCATTATCAGCTCCAAAAGTGACTGCAGTCCTCAATGGAGGATGGGGTAAACTAGGAGAATCTGATAAAGGACCTCAAGACGTTGCTGACTATCCCAGCGGTTTTTTTGAAACTGGATTCGGTTTCAATGATGTACTCATCTCAAACACTGGAGGCTTAGGAATTGGATGCTACACAAGGATAGGCCAATACAGCGTTCCTAAGATTAAGGAAAATATTGTGCTGAAAATCACGACGAATTTCCTTTTTTAATTACTAGCATTTATCAGTTGTTTTGCAAATTCCTTTTGTATCTTTCCATCGTGGAAATTTTTGATTTTATTGGAAGTCTTTTCAATCCTGAAAGTATCCTTCATTTTGGAGGACTAGCCTTATTGCTCATTATCATTTTTGCTGAAAATGGACTAATTATTGGCTTTTTTCTACCCGGAGATTCACTTCTCTTTTTATCAGGACTTATTTGCGCTACTCAACCTGACCTTTTGGATGTATCGATTCAAGAGCTTATGCTGTATTTATTCATCTTTGCCAGCCTTGGCAGCACTTTTGGTTATTGGTTTGGTTACCATTTTGGAAAAAAAGCATTGGACCGTAAAGAGTCTTGGTTGTTCAAGAAAAAGTACGTAGAGATGACCTCTGATTTTTACCACAGACATGGAGGTAAAACGCTCATCTTAGGAAGGTATCTTCCCATCATCAGAACATTTGCGCCAATTCTTGCAGGGGTGATAAGAGTAGAGTTCAACACATTCATGTTCTATAACCTCATTGGAGGAGCAATGTGGGTTGGCACAATCACAACCGCAGGATACTACCTCGGACAATTTGAATTTATCAAAAACAATATTGATCTGATTATTCTGGGATTTGTTGTGGTTACAACTGGAGTGCTGGCCAACACTTATATCAGACAAAAGAGAAGAAAAAAAAATCAGCAAGACCCTCAATTATGAAATTTGGAACCAAGGCCATACACGCTGGTCAAGAGCCTGACCCCACCACAGGGGCTATCATGACGCCCATTTATCAAACATCTACCTATGTTCAGTCCGCACCAGGCCAACACAAAGGGTACGCATATGCAAGAGGAAAAAATCCTACACGGGTAGCTTTGGAAAACTGCTTGGCCGCTTTAGAAAATGCCAAACATGGTTTATGCTTCTCAAGTGGAATGGGAGCTGCCGATGCCATCATCAAACTGCTACAACCCGGTGATGAAGTAATAGCATCTGATGATTTATACGGCGGTAGCTACCGCATGTTCACCAAAGTTTTTGCCAAGTACGGCATTACTTTTCACTTTGTTGACATGCATGATGAGGTTGCCATTAAAAACAAAATCAATACACAAACAAAAATGATCTGGGTCGAAACACCTACCAACCCAATGATGAAAATCATTGACATCAAAAGGATGGTGGAATTGGCCAAAATACATGAATGCATCTGTGTCATTGACAACACTTTTGCATCGCCTTATTTACAGAACCCCTTGGACTTAGGTGCTGATATAGTGATGCACTCAGCAACGAAATATCTTGGAGGACACAGTGATGTTGTGATGGGCGCGCTTTGCACAAACGATGATAGCCTATATGAACAATTGGCTTTCATTGCCAATTCTTGCGGCGCCACACCAGGACCTCAAGATAGTTTCTTGGTTTTGCGCGGATTAAAAACATTGCACATTCGTATGGAAAGACATTGTGCCAACGGTAAAGCCATTGCTCACTTCCTTCAAAATCATCCAAAAGTTGAAAAAGTATATTGGCCCGGTTTTGAAAATCACCCTTACCATGAAGTGGCCAAAACGCAAATGAAAGACTTTGGTGGAATGATTTCTTTCAGTTTAAAAAATGATTCATTTGAGCAGGCTTCTGTATTGGCTTGCGCAACAGAGATCTTTTCTTTGGCTGAATCATTGGGCGGCGTAGAATCATTGATTGGCCATCCTGCTAGCATGACGCACGCCTCTATCCCTAGAGAAGAGAGATTAAAAACTGGCATTACAGATTCTCTGTTAAGACTGAGTGTGGGCATTGAGGATGAGGAAGATTTGATTGAAGATTTGAGGCAAGCTTTGGACAAAGTAAACATTGCATGAGTAAAGAGCAAAACATTGCCATAGTTGGTGGCGGATTAGTTGGAAGTTTATTGGCAATTTATATGGCCAAAAGAGGTCATCAAGTCAATGTATTTGAACGTCGATCCGACATCCGAAAGATGAAAATCGTTCAAGGAAAAAGTATCAACCTTGCATTGAGTGATCGTGGTTGGAAAGGCCTAGACGGTGTTGGAATTAGAAGTGAAATTGAAAAAGTTGCACTTCCCATGTACGGAAGATTAATGCATGCTATTAGTGGCGAATTAACCTACCAACCTTACGGAAAAGAAGGGCAAGCCATCTACAGTGTTTCTAGAGGATTACTCAATCAAACACTCTTGAACTGCGCCAGTGAATACCCCAACGTCAACCTGCATTTTGAACACAAATGCAATGACGTTGATTTGTCAAAAAAGACAATATATTTTGAACATGAGCAAAAAGAAACCGCTGTATCCTATGATAAACTTTTTGGTACAGATGGAGCATTTAGCGCGGTAAGAGCTCGTATGACCAGATTGGATCGACATGAATATTCTCAAAAATATTTGGCGCATGGTTATAAAGAATTGGAGATACCTGCTCTTGCGGACGGTAACCATCAACTGAGAAAAGATTGTTTGCATATATGGCCTCGTGGTGAATTCATGATGATAGGTTTACCTAATCCTGATGGCTCATTCACCTGTACACTATTCATGGCCTTTGAAGGAGAAGTCAGTTTTGAAAAGATCAAAACAGAACAAGATGTTCATGCATTTTTTGATCAGTATTTTCCTGATGCCAAAGCTTTGATGCCAGAGTTAGTCGACGATTATTTTAATCACCCCACAGGAAGCTTGGTCATGACCCAATGCAATCCCTGGAACGTAGGTTCCGATGTTTGCTTGTTGGGAGATGCGGCTCATGCAATTGTTCCATTCTACGGTCAAGGAATGAACTGTGGATTTGAAGACTGTTCTTCACTTGAAGAAATTCTTACATCTACTGAAGAGGATTGGGAAAAAGCCATTCCACAATTTGCACAAGAGCGCAAACCAAACGGTGACGCCATTCTAGAATTGGCATTAAGAAACTACATTGAAATGCGCGATCTTACTGCTGATCCGCGATTCCTATTGCAAAAGAAAATAGAAGGTTGGTTTAGCACAAAGCATCCCGACAAATGGATGCCCTTGTATTCACAAGTTACTTTCAGCCATATACCTTATCACATCGCTTTGGCCAATGGAAAAAGACAAGATGAAATAATGTCTCAGATTCTTGACATGCCTAACATTGAAGAAGTTTGGAACAGTGATGAAGTTGAAAACAAATTGCTAAGCCTTATTCAATAATGCATTTTCCTTACATCTTTGTCTAAATACCCAGAGATGCGAATTTTACTCATTGCCCTTTTTACACTTTCCCAGTTTTGTCTTTTAAGTCAAAGACAACTGAGACCTTTGCATGCGGAGCCCGACTACCTTGATCATGGTTGGTCTTTTGGAGGAGGTACTTCTGTTATGCTTCCTTATAAGCTCAAAACGCCCGTCAGCAGCTACGACAGCACCAATCAAAATACACTCATATATGACGGAACTATTTTCGCCACCCCCAAAGCGGGATGGGTTATTGAAGCCAATAAAATGTGGTTCAAAACCAAGTGGAATTACTTTGATTATTGGGAAGTAGGGGGTCGCTATTATTGTTTGCGTGGATTAGAAAGATTCAATGGTGATTTTCAAGGCAAGGACAATAGCGGTGGAATTGCTGCAGACCGTAAAACTAAATTCAACCTTCATACATTTGGATTTGAAGCCCGTGCCATTGATATGAGGCAATTCACGGATCGTTCTTGGTTTCATCACGGACCAGTTTTAACCGCCGACTACCATGCATTTCAGCGCGTAAAAAAGAAAAACAACGAGATTATACCATTACCTGAGGAAATGCCTTCAAAATTTAGCGGCGGAATCAATTATCAGTTCGGATTGGGACGAAAAAAATTCCCAGGGCTATTTGTTCTATACACCATTGAAACGCCATTGCTTACTTTCTATCCTTGGGATGAAAAATGGCCACAAATGAAAGCGCTCAATACAGATTGGCAGCCCATTCTATTCACTGCTCGAATTATCCTTCTCAAGAAAAGACCTTCTAAATCGTGTGAAAATCGACCCAACGTCAACATTGAAATTGATAAAGAAGATCCAGGAAAACACAGCAGAAAAAATGGACTTTTCGAAGAAAAAATCAAACGTGTAAAAGTCAGAAAACGAAATTAAGTTTTTGCATCTTGACACAACTCTATCAAAACACCATCTGTTGATTTGGGATGTAAAAAAACAATCATCTTTCCATCTGCACCTGGCTTTGGTTCCGCGCTTAATAGAACGAAACCCTCCCTTTCCAACCGGCTCATCTCTGCATAAATATCATCCACATCAAAAGCAATGTGGTGAATGCCTTGCTTATTCTTTTCCAAGTACTTTGCTATAGGACTATCCTGATGGGTAGCCTGCAATAACTCTAATTTACTTTCACCTACTTGAAAAAAACTCGTCATGACACCCTCACGCTCTACCATCTCCATTTTGTAGGGTGAAACGTTCAATAGTTTCTCAAAAAGAGAATTGGATGCATTTATGTCGTGCACCGCTATCCCCAGATGTTCAATTTTTCTTATCATTCACCATTTATTTAAATACAAAAAACCATGAACCTCGCTTAAAACAAATGACATTCATCAATTGTAAAAATACAATACACCTGTAGCTGAATCAAAGGTGTAATTATACTGCAGTAAGTTTTGAGAAGCTGACCCCTCGACTATTGTACCGTCTGTCAATAACCACTTAGAGTCTCCACAAGGATCTTGGATAAACACCCTATTATCATCAACAACGCAGATGCACGGATCATCGGGATTGTATGTGCTTCTAGCATCATACACGTTAAATTCCTCTTGATTGATACGATAAATTATCAATTTAACAGTACCTCCATCAAAGTAGAGAAATCCGGTCGCCACAGACAAATCAAAATACGACGGCTCATTGATATTGATGGTAAAAGCAAAACTAACCTCCGGCAACAATTGACTTCTATTGCAACGGTCGCAACCACCAATGGTAAACATCAATAAACATATAAATACAATTCGTTTCATTTCTTAGCCACTGTTGGAATAAATGGTTTTACATAAACAGGCTCAAAGTAAGCCAAGTCAACAGGGTTGCCCAGATCTATACTTCCTTGGAATACAGAAAGAATACTAGGAAGAACGTCTACAAAAATAGTTTGATCTGGCAGCAGTGATTTCAACTTTGAAGCATTCTCGCCAATTACCATTAGTGAATTACTGGAGAATTTCCTTGACAACTCTTCATCAACAATGATTGCCTCAGCCGTGGTCAATGATCCGTCCAAATTTCGCCAAGCACCAAAAACTTCATTTCGACGTGCATCCATGACCACCAAAACACACCCTTGAAAATCAATTGTATTTTGAGACAACATCATTTGCAAACCTGAAACAACAAATAATGGTATATTCAATGCCATTGCCAATCCTTTGGCTGCTGCAACCCCTATTCTTAATCCCGTATATGAACCTGGACCACTGCCAACAACTACCGAACTCAAATCTGAGAATTGCACTCCAGAAGACTTCAACAGCTTCTCTATCTCCTGGTGTAAAATTTCAGCATGCAAAAAATCTTCACTCACTTGATCAAAACTCCCCAAAAGCTGGTGTCCATGCCACAAGGCTAGACTGCAATTCTTTGAAGATGTTTCAATACCTAAAATCACTTTTCCTCCTTCAACTCAATTTCACCAATGGTCACTTCATCTCCATTGCTCAGCGACTTGGCGACTTCATCATACGGACCAGTAATTACCTGTTCACCCTTGGATACACCTTGAATAACATGGATAAACTGATCATCCTGAACGCCAGTATTGACGTACTTAACCTTTGCTTTTCCTGTGTTATCCAAAACAAAAACACATGTTCGCATTTCATCCGACTTCAAACTATCGGGTCTGGTGGTAACCGCTTTTATTGGAATACTCATCACTTGCTCGACTTTCTCTGAAAGGATATCAACCGTTGCTGTCATTCCAGGTCTAAAAGGAGAATCCGTACCTCCAGGTTGCAACAAATGCTGATAAGATTCAGGAAGAATGCTAATCTTAACAGAGAAATTGGTGACTTGATTGTTTGTCGATCCAGCCATTGAACCTGTTGTCATTAAATTCAACGCAGTATTGCCTATTTCTGTAACGATACCTTTAAACTTTTCATTTCTGAAAGCATCAACAGCAACAATAGCTGTATCTCCCAATTGTACACGGACGATATCACTTTCATTAACTTCAACATTAACTTCCATATTGCTTAATCCCGATATCTTCATGATCACATCGCCGCTGGTCATGTTGTTCCCCAATACGGCCTCACCTACTTCTTTGGTCAATGCGGTCACCGTTCCATCAATGGGAGAAAGGATGGTTGTTCTTTTCAAATTATCAGAAGCCTCATTTCTACTGGCTTCAGCACTAGCAATAGCAAATTCAGCGCTTTTCACACTCTCCATGGCCGCCGAAACTTCTGCATTGGCCGTTTCAAACACTGATCTTGCATTGTCCATCTCAGCCGTTGAAATGGCTTTCTCAGCATACAGCTTTTCATTTCTTTTGAATGTCAACTCTTGTAGCTTAGATTGAGCCTGGGCCTGCAACAATCTTGCTTTGGCACTGCTCAAATTGCTTTTGGAAGAATTAAGTGTTGCCTCAGCTCTTTGCAAAGCAGAGGTATACAAATCAGGATTTATTCTCACCAACAACTGACCTTTTACAACGTGGTCTCCCTCTTTGACAGGCAATGCTACAATTTGACCACTGACATCTGATTGAATTTTCACCTCTGAGGATGGTTGAACTTTACCACTGGCACTGACCTTTTCTATGATGGTTCTCACGGCCGGCATCTCCGTCTGAACGTGACGCTCTTTCTTATCCTTGGTTAACCAAAACACCAATACAATCAAAAGCAGAACAATTCCTGCAATGATCCAATTCCTTTTCTTTTTATTCTTCATGGTTGTAGTTGTATGGGTTGATTCAAATAGAAATTCAAAATATTACGTTTAAACACAAAATCCACTTTGGATCTAACCAGCTGGGCTTTGGCGATATCCAAGCGATTTCTGGCAATGCTCAATTCTGTTGCGTTAATCAATCCATTATCGTATCTGGTTTTGGACCATTGATAAGCTTGCTCATTAAACTGAAAACTCAATTCATTGGCCCGATAACTGGATATTGCTGCCTCAGCATTGGTATAAGCAGTCTCGATATCCATCTTCAATTGCTGCTTGGCCAATTCCCAATTCAACTTGGCATTCTCCACTCCCAACTTGGATCTTTGAATGTTGGAATGATTCTGAAATCCATTGAATATAGGAACATTTAAAGAAAAGAAAAAAGAACGGTTAACATTATCACTCATCTGTGCGTCAAAAGATTTGACTGCATAATCATCCTGCATATAAACTTGCTGAGGAATTGATAAAACAACATCATTGGTTCCTACCACTGTTCCGATAGGAAAACTCAACAAATCTGGATTGCCAGTAATCACCCTGGCAGCACCAGAATAACCTGTCCCCATTGAAAAGGAAGCAGACAATCTTGGAGCTACGCCAGACTTTGCTACTTTATAGTTGAACTGCGCGGCAGATATAGCAGCCAAACTGGATTGAATACTAGGTTGGTTGCCAAGAGCTGTTTCAATTACCAAGGACTTAGGAGGCAACTGATCACTTACACCAAACAATGCAATATCCGGAAATGAGGCTTCAAAAACTTGCGACTCCTTTTCTTCTAATCGCATGACCTGAATCAAAGCCAATTTGGCAACCTTCAGGTTGTTCTCTGATACAACTTGACTAGCCATATCCGACTTGTGCTGAGCCTCCATCTCCGACAAAGTACCTGGATTGATTGTTCCAATTTCATACAGTTTTTTCAAACGATTCAATTGTTCCAATGAATTGTCTGAAGTGCTTTGCGCAATCTTGAGCAACTCTGTGTTGAGGATAACATTTAAAAAAGCATTGGCTGTTTGTAAAGCAATCTGATTTTTCACATTCTCAACATTCCATTGACTCGCAGCAGCATCTGATTTCGCCTTTTGATAATTGAACCAATTCTGACCGCCTGTAAACAAATCTAAAGAACTGGACACTCCAAAGCTATTGCTTTGGATTCTCTCACTGGCAAAACTATTGGTGAATGGGTCAATTCGCTGTCCCCAGTTGTAACCATGACTTGCTTGACCATTAACATTAGGTAGCATAGACCCTACAGCTGTCCATTGACCATAAGAAGTAATCTGCTCATTGATCAAAGCTTGCTGCAACTGAATATTATTGCCTATGGCTTGTTCGATGCATTTCTCTAAAGTCCATTGAGCCGTAGCAGAAACATGGGATAAAAGAGCAAAGAATAGAATGATAAAAATTCGCATGGTGCTAAGGTACGATGGCACCTGTTTCATTGCGTTGGATTATACAATTTTAGATTAAAATCCAATAATCTCAATTTCCACACGTCGGTTAAACTCCAATTCCTCCTCTGTCTGAGGATTAGGATATTTAACAGCTTCACGCCCTCTTCCCATGGTGCTCAAGCGATGCTTGGATACACCGTGATTGATTAAATAATCCTGAATATTCTCAGCCCGCTTTTTGGCTAAGGCTATCAATTGAGTATCACTCAACTTGGTTTCCGCATTGGCATTTACGTGACCAATTATTCTAACACGCACGCTTGGGTGCATATTCATAAATTCCAACAAAGACTGCAATGCATCTACTGAAGAGAAATAAATATTGGTGTTATCTCCTAAGAATACAATACCTTCAGCAATGAATGATGAACCCTCTGAAATGGGCATCATCATCACCTCTTTTTGAGACTGAGGAATATCCATGGGAAACAAATGGAAGAAATAAGGTAAATAATTTTTAGCCAAAATTGCACCTTTCAACTCCCTGTAGGGATATGCATCCACCGACTTCCCATCCAAAGAAATCACCTCCAATTCACCCGAATCCAAACGACCAGAAATCCGTCCAACAGGGTTCAATACAAGTTGATGATCATCCGATTGAATGGAAAAATAAAAAGGCTTCATCACCTCTTCACCATCGTAATCAGCCCGTTCTTTTACAAATCTAGGCTGAGCAAACATTGTCATGGATGACAATAAAATGATAAGAACGATGGTTACATTTTTCATTTTTCAGTCTTTAAAGAACGAAATGATTCTTTTTCTAAAAAAAACCAATCCGCCAATGAGAAACAAAAGGTAAGGCAAAAACATAAGATATACAATACCCGTGTTTAAACCCTCTGCTATTCCACCATTCTCAGCAGAAGCTTGCTCAGCTGTAGCGCGGCACATTGCGCATTGCGCTTGGCCAATCAATGACCAAACCAACATTGACACAATCAACAAAGTTCTTTTCATTATTCGTAGTAGGGTGAAATCATCAAATAAACTACAACACCAGTCACTGCCACATAAAACCAAATGGGCCAAGTCCATTTGGCCAATCGCTTGTGCTCTGCATATTCTCCAATCAATGCGCGATAGGCACTAAACAAAATAAAGGGCAAAATAATTGCTGCCAGGATAATATGACTGATTAAAATAATGTAATAAAATACTTTAAAATCACCTGCATAAGAAGTCTCGCCTGAAAAAATATGATGACCTATATAGGAAACCAAAAAGCCAACAGACAATATCATGGCTGTCATCATCAAACGCTTGTGCGTCTTGTAATTTTCTTCCTTGACCATCCACAACGCTAGAACCAAAAGGACAGCTACAGTAGCATTGATTACCGCATTTATATCAGCAAACAAATGTTTGCTGAACGGGAGATCCACATCAAGTTTAATGTATTTTAGTGCGACAACAGCAACAAATACAATGGCTGACACAAGGTAAATCAAGAATTTGGCCTTGGCATCGTTCTTTTTAAAAGTAGGTTCTAGCATAAAACAAATTTAATCTTCTTCAGTCATTAACACACTTAAATCTTTAATTAATTCATCAACGGCCTTGGTGGAGGTGCCATCATAATATCCGCGTATGTGAAAATTTTTATCTACTAAAGTGAGCTGATCTGTGTGAAAAAAACCCCCATCAGCATCTGCGGAAGGAAATGCACTTAGCAAATATCCTTGCTGCGCAAGGGAATAGACGGTGCTGTCTGCATTGACGAAGGTCCAAATGGAAAAATCAGCACCGTGCGTTTTTGCATATGATTTCAAAATTTCAGGCTGATCATGCACAGGATCCACGGTGTGAGAAAGCAACTCCACACTACCCTGCCAGCCATTCTTTTTGATCTCATCCTGTATTCGAGCCATCTGAGAAGTCATTAATGGACAAATGCTTTTGCATCTACTAAAAAAAAACTCCGCCACAAAAACTTTACCTTTTACTCGATCAAATGAGTACCCACTACCATCCTGATCTTTCAAACCATAAAATTTTGGTATAGTATAGTAGGCCGTATCTCCATTAACAACATCGTGGGTTCCTAAAAACGGCAATCGCTCTTGGTGATTACAAGCCGCAAAAATGAGAACTATAAATGCAAAGAAAAATCTAATCAGCAGCATGTCTTTTTTTGTAGCGAGCTATATCAACTTCCTTTTTTAACAAAGCTATGTCCTCAATGATGCTTTGCATGTGGTACTCGGTATTCCCATATAAACCTCTAATATGGCCTTCTGTATCCACCAATCTGAACCTAGCTTCCTTTGACAAATCTTGAATAAAAAAGCTCTCCTTTTCAATGGCAGAAATGACAGTGTCATCAGCCATCAAAAATTTCCACTTTCCATCAAACTTATTGTACTTGGTTAATCCTTTCAAATAAGCTTCAACTTGACCTTGATTCAAAGAGTCGGGTTTTCTTGATATGACAACCAACCCTATATCAGGTTCATTGCGATACTTGAAGTTAACGTTCAGCAATCGCTCTGTAATTTTCCCAATGTGATCATCCGTCAAATCATAAAAGCAGGCTAACCAAACCTTGCCTTGCAGCTCATTCAACTGAAAAGGTTTAAAGTTTTCATCCAACAAGGTCGCATTGGAAACCTGGTGCTCCAGATGCGCTGTATCTCCCTGCAAATGTGTTGCATCAAAGTAAGGCAATGTATTAAAATGGTGCTTTCCCATTACCCCAAAAAATATCACCCAAATGAGTGGGAACAAAAAAAGTACACCGATGAGTAAGGTGTACTTTTTCCAATTAAATGATTTCATGCTTATTAAACCATTATCTCCAAGTTGAGTTCAATTCTTGAACAGAAACTCCTTCATAAAGACCAATAAATATCAAATAAAGAATGAACAATGCGTACGGAAGCAAAATCACATACTTCAAACCTTTCTTTTCATCACCCAAGTGCATAAAAATTAAAACGATGTAGGCAGCTTTAACCAAGGTCAAAACGATAAAGCCCAATTTGATGGTTTCCCATGTGATAGTGCCATTTCGCTTGAAGAAAACACCCATGAATACTTCGATGATAGTAATCACTGTCAACAAAACAGTGACATTGTACAGTTTTTTACGTATTGCTTTACCTTCCTCATTCGAATGAGAATTGTTAATAGCGTAACTGTCATTTACAATTAAATCGTCTCTTTCCATGATCTTAATATTATACTAAATAGAAGAATGTAAATACAAATACCCAAACCAAATCTACGAAGTGCCAATACAAACCAATTTTCTCAATGGTTTCATAATGGCCTCTTCTATCAAACTCACCACCCAAGGCCATCAACCAAACGATGATATTGATAACCACACCTGAAAACACGTGAAAACCGTGGAATCCAGTCACAAAGAAGAAGAAATTAGCATATTGCTGTTGAACTGCATATTCATTCTTGTGCATATTCGCACCAAACACAACAGTCTCGTTGGCTTTTGCTTCCCAAAGCTTTTTGCAATCTTCGCCAGTCACTTTAACTTTACTGATGTTTTTGTCATCCTTGAACTCTAATACATATTTATTGAGAATAAGTGCATCTGGATGCATGGTTGCAGCATCAACATGAGCCTCAGCAGCAACTGCCTCAGCACCATGTGAAGCGTGAGCATCATGACCATGAGCATCCGCTGCAGGTGCTGCATGACCTCCTTCCAATGCATGCTCATAAGCATGACCAAACTCAGACTCCATGTGAACCCAATCTCCACCATTCAAAGTCATTTGTACTTTCTCACCGTTTTCCATTTCACCGGTAACAGTTAATGACTTGTTCACTTGAAATCCTCCACCTGAACCATGAATAAAGTGAGACCACTCCCAAGCTTGGGAACCTAGGAAAAAGAAACCACCAATTATGGTGTAACCCAACCATTTGATCACTCCTGCTTTGTCTCTTCTATGACCAGCTTCTACTGCCAATACCATCGTTACAGAAGATATAATCAAAATGAAAGTCATCAAAGCCACATACATCAGAGGGTATGACCCATGCAACATGGGCAAAGCCTCAAATACTTGCTCTCCAACAGGCCAGGGATCTGCACTACCGTGACGAATCACGCCGTAAGCCGTTAAAAGTCCTCCAAATGTCAATGCATCTGATACTAAAAAGTACCACATCATCATTTTACCGTAAGAAACGCCAAATGGTGAGGCATTACCGCCCCACAATTCGTCTTTAGTTAAATTTTGTGTATGTCCAGCCATGGTTTATGGTTTTCGGTTGCAATGTTAAGCATAAATCCATTAAAAAAGAAAACCCTTGATGAATTTAATCAAGGGTTTTTCCACGTTGATTTTAACAACGAAATACTAATAGATGAAAAATAGAAAAGCAAACAAATAAATCCATAAGATGCCCATAAAATGCCAATACATTCCATTGGCATAAAGTGACATGTAATTCTCTTGACTTAAAGCTCCGATTCTCAAACGATTAAGATTAACTCCAAGGTAAATCAAACCAAAAAACAAGTGAATCAAATGCACATAGACCAACACACTAATCAACGCACCTGAAGCATTAAAAGTGGACATCACTTCTGTTGTTTTGGATTGTGT
>CAZNVU010000058.1:0-15850 GCA_964576575.1 uncultured Chryseobacterium sp. | reverse complement strand
TCCAATTGGAGTAATCTATAATTGAAAAATGCTGAATATATTGTGCGTTTGTTTGGGGAATATTTGCCGCTCGCCAATGGCCCAGGGGATATTGCAAAAAGTATCTAGTGAGAGAGGTTTGGGATGGAGAGTTGATAGCGCAGGTACTTCAGGCTATCATATTGGAGATGTACCAGATTCACGTTCTATAGCGATGGCTCGTCATCATGGTTTGGATATTTCTGGTCAACGCGCAAGGCGATTTTCCAAAGATGATTTTGAGAATTTTGATTTGATTTTGGTCATGGATCGTGATAACATGCGAGATGTTTTAGCATTGGCTCCCAATGATTCCGCAGCCAAAAAAGTAAGGTTGTTTAGGCATGATCAATTAGATGTTCAAGATCCATACTATGGTGTTGATCGAGATTTTAAGGTGATGTATGATGTGTTGATGAAGCATGCGAATCAATGGGTAAAAGTTGCAAACTCGAATTAATGAGTATCACCTATATTTGAAGCATGCAAGTTTGTGTTTACTGTGCTTCAAGTGGACAAATCAATCCTATTTATTTTGAAGCCACAAGTCATTTGGCTCGATTGCTCGTTGAGCAGAATTTCCAAGTTGTCTTTGGCGGAGGAAGTTCAGGACTAATGGGGCAGCTGGCTGATAGCGTATTGGCAAACGGTGGCCAGATCAGAGGAATTATGCCGCAATTTATGAACGAGGTAGAGTGGGGGCACAAGGGTGTATCAGATTTTATCTACACCCAGACGATGCATGAGCGCAAAGCTAAGTTTTTAGAAGGTACTGATGCAATCATTGCTTTACCCGGCGGTCCTGGAACATTCGAGGAATTGTTTGAAGCCATTACGTTAAAAAAATTAGGGCAAATCTCGACACCGATTGTTGTTTTAAATACCAATGGATATTTCAATTTATTTGCTTCTTTGATGAAACAGGCAACGGAAGAGAAGTTTATGACAGATGATGGTGATATTATTTGGAGAATGGTAGATAATCCAGAACAAGTAATTCCTTGTATACTGAGTTTTCAATCAATTAAGATTGAATTAAGACAATCTGGTACATTAAGATAAATTCAATTACCAACTACCGCCAGCACCTCCACCTCCAGAGCCTCCTCCACCAAAGCCTCCAAAACCACCACCTCCTCCCCATGAAGAGCCACCACCACCATTGAAATCATTCCAATAACCGCTCCGTGGACCTGAATTCATCAACCAAAAAGCTGTCCAAAAGGGGATATTGTTCCTTCTTGCTGCCCCCCGAGCTTTTCCAAAGATCATCCAAAAGAATACCAAGCCAAAAATGACCAAACCGATCCAGCCACCCTTATCTTCTTTCTTCTTCTTCTTTTTGGCATAAGTGTCAAAATTATACTCTTTTTGCGCCAAACTTTTCAGCACTTTAAGTGCATTTTGAATACCAGTTGCGTAATTGTTCTTTTTGAAAGATGGAATCATTTCATTCTCCCATATGAGATGAATCTTTCCATCTGGGATAATGCCTTCAAGACCACGACCTGTCGCAATGAAGGCTTGTCCTTTTTCACTGCCTGTTTTTGGTTTGATGAGAATTACTATTCCATTATCTAAATCGGCTTGCCCTACTCCCCAATCATCGATGATTTTGAATGAATAATCTGCAGGTTCGTAGCCGCACAAATCATTGGTTACAATAAGAACAATCTGGTTAGAAGTATTCTTCGCAAATTGTTGCAAATCACTTTCGAAGGCAGCAATTTCATTGGTGCTTAAAGTTCCTGTCGCATCGTAGACCAATTGATTTTCCTTTTTTTGGACCATGCATTCTTGTGCATTTGTTATCAATGACAACAAAAAAACTGTGGTAAGTAGAATGTTGGTTTTCATTTGGCGCGAGAAATGGTGTTGCTTAATTCATCTGTATCCGATTCATTCCAGGGATAGGCAACCTTCAACTTTTCAGCCATAGCTTTGGTTACACTTGCTACGCCATTCAAGTAATCATTTTTTTTGAATGATCCTATCATCGTGTTCTTCCAATTTTCCCAATCCGAGGAGTTAACATGGTTATTGATGCCAATGTCCCCAATGATGGCCAAAGCAGAAGGGTAGATCTGTATATAAATCAAAAGGGCATTGCGCTCTTTGGTTTTGCGCATACCAAGGTGATCAAAAACAAATGCTGCGCGATCCAAGACAGGTGTGTCGTTTTCTTCTTCAATGTGAATGCGTAATTCACATCTTGTGGTGCCTTCAAAAGAAACAATGCAGTCCTCGAACTGCATTGTCAATTTTTCATCCAATAAAACGTGATCAGCCATTATTTGGAAAAATCAATTTTTGGTGCATTTTCAGCTCCTTCGCTAGCTGCAAAGGCATCGTATACTTTAAACTCTTCATCTCCAACCAAAGCCAAAGCTTTCTTTTTCCAAAATCCGCGAATAAATGAATTGGATTTTTCAACTGCTTCATTGTAATCTGTGCGGGCTTTATTGACTCTGTTTTCAGAACCTTCCAGCTGAGCTTGTAATTCCCCAAAATTTTGGGTAGATCTTATCTCAGGGTAGTTTTCAAAAACGATATTGATGGCTTTATTGATTTCACCTCCTAATTTTTGCAATTCTGCTGGAGATTGTGCAGCTCCCATTCCTGATCTCGCTCGGGTTACGTTTTCCAATATGGTTCTTTCATTGTCTCTGGCTCCTTTCACTGTCTCCACCAACTGAGGAACCAAGTCGGCTCTTCTTTGATAAGCAGCTTGAACATTTCCCCATTGTTTTTTTACCGCTTCTTGTTTTTCAACTGCTCCGCTGTAAACGCTTGTTCCATAGAGGTAAAATAAGATAAATGCTCCGACGATAACGCCTAACAATATCAGTATAGATTTAGTGATGGTATTCATGTTTTGTTGTTTATAACGAAGATATTAAGTGTTTTGTAATCTCTGATAACTCTTTTGTAAAAAGGATGTCAGTTCGCTACCTGTTAACAATCCTTTGGACAATTGAGCCAGCGCCAATGCTTCTTCAGCTTTACTTCTGCCATCTTCAGATCGCATATTTTGAGCGGCAGGGTGGTTGGTATTGATAATCAATTGATAGGTTTCTGGAAGACTTCCAAAGAAACCGCCTCCTCCCAAGGCTTGCTGTTCCTTCATTCTGCGCATGAACTCATTCTCTGTAATGATCATTGGCGGATCATTGGGAGACATGTTTTCAAACTGAATGTTGAACTTTTGGGTATTGATCCATCCTTCCAATTGTTTCTTAACTTCATCTTTCTCTGAATCGTTCAATGCACTGTGGCTGGTAATGTCCTTCTCGATTAATTTTTCGGGGATGTCGCTATCAATTCTTTTGAATTGAATGTCGTTGTGCTTGCTTTCAATTTGTGAAAGATATGGAGCAGTGAGAGGGCTTGTCAATAGAAAAACCTCCCACGATCTTTCTTTGGCCATTTCAATTGCTGCATGCTGTTGGTGCTCATCTGTGGCATACAAGAAGATAATTTTCCCATTCTTATCTTTTTGTGTTTCACCAATTTTTTCTTTCCATTCCTCAATGGTTTTGAATTCACCAGTTGTGTTTTTATACAAAGAGAATGCTTGCGCTTTCTCCGCAAACTTTTCTTCTGTTAAAACACCATACTGAATGAACATGCTGATATCATCCCACTTTTGCTCAAAGTCATGGCGATCGCTGTTGATCATACTTTGCAACTTGTCGGCAACTTTCTTGGTAATGTGTGCAGAAATCTTCTTTACGTTGCTGTCGGCTTGTAAATATGAACGGCTAACGTTTAATGGGATATCTGGACTATCTACTACACCATGCAAAAGGGTCAAGAAATCAGGAAGGATATTCTTTACTTCATCTGTTATGAATACTTGGTTGCAGTACAACTGAATCTTATTGCGTTGCACTTCCATTTGATTTTTAATCTTAGGAAAGAACAATATTCCAGTGAGGTTGAATGGATAGTCTACATTGATATGAATGTGAAATAGAGGATCTTCAAAGCTTGACGGATACAATTCACGGTAGAAGTTTCTGTAGTCCTCATCAGTCAATTCATTGGGCTTTTGTGTCCAAAGCGGGTTTGTGGAATTGATGATGCGGGGAACTTTGATTTCAATTCTTTTTGCATTGCCCTTATCATCTTTTTCTCCTGAAGGATCTTCTTCCCATTTGCTTTCTTCGCCAAAGAAAATTTCAACAGGCATGAATCTGCAATACTTATCTAAAATTTCTTTCAGTTTGAATTCTTCGTTGTACTCTAATGCATCATCTGCAAGATGAAGAATGATATCCGTTCCTGGAGTGGATTTTTCAATGTTCTCAATAGAGTAGGATGGACTTCCGTCGCATACCCATTTCACACCTTGGGAATCTTTCTTGTGAGAAAGGCTGTGAATCTCAACTTCCTTGGCCACCATAAAGGCAGAGTAAAATCCCAAACCAAAGTGACCGATGATTTGAGCGTCTTTGTATTTGGATACAAACTCTTCAGCGCCAGAAAACGCAATCTGATTGATGTATTGTTCAACCTCTGCCTCAGTCATTCCGATACCATTGTCACGAATGATCAATTGTTTTTTTTCCTGATCTAAGATGACCTCTACCTTTGGTTTTTCATTGGGCTCAGGGATTTCTCCGAGACGAGATAGGGTGGTAACCTTTTGACATGCATCAACTGAATTGGAAACCAATTCTCTGAGGAAAATTTCTTGATCGGAGTACAAGAATTTTTTGATGATGGGGAAAATGTTTTCGGTTTGAACAGATATATTTCCTGCTTTCATAATTATTTTTTTAGACAATAAGCCCTTTACAACCGATATGCCATCGGCTGCTGAGGTGACAGTTTGACATTAAGATTCTAATTTAAACTTTTTCTAGTGCTTGTCGCAGATCATCAATTAGGTCTTCAGCACGCTCAACACCAACGGACAATCTTATAAGGCTTGACGTAATTCCTATTTTAGCTTTGAGGTCTGCATCTACTCCTGCATGTGTCATCGTGGCGGGATGCTCTGCCAAACTTTCTGTTGAACCCAAACTGACGGCCAATTTGCATAGTTGTAAAGCATTCAATAATCTGAAGGCTTCTGCTTCATCTCCCTTAACACAAAAGCTCATCATGGCTCCTGCACAGGTATATTGCCTTTGATAGATTTCATATGCCTTTCCATCTTTAGGTTTTAAATTGCCTAGATAAAATACTTTTTCAATTTTAGGATGTTGATTGAGGTATGCCGCAACCTTTTCAGCGTTGAAGGCTTGTTGCTCCATTCTAATTTTCAAGGTCTCCAAACTTCGCATCAATAACCAGGCTGTCCATGGTCCAGCCATGTTACCTAAAAAGGTACGCAAAGTTTTAATGCGAAGCATGTCCTCTTTTCTTCCGCATACTGCACCAGCAATAACATCGCTGTGACCGCCAATGTATTTGGTTGCTGAATAAATGGAAAAATCAGCTCCCAATTCTAAAGGTCGCTGCCAAAGTGGCCCCATATAGGTATTGTCCACGGCTACTTTTACAACGTGATCTCCATGGCTGAGTTTTTTACCAAGATCCACTAGCATAGCTATGTCAAACAGATCATTGGTTGGGTTGGCTGGCGTTTCGGTATAAATCAATTTTACTCTATCAATGGCATTGCAACTTTTGATTCGTGCAATGATTTCTTGTTGACTGTCCCAAGGAAAATATTCGATGTGATCGATTTTCATCTTGGTTAGAAAATGTTTGATGAAGTGATCAGTTCCGCCATAAATGGGTGAGGAGAACAATATGGCGTCACCAGGTGATAAATATTCTAACATCACTGTTGAAATGGCCGACATACCAGATTCAAAACTGGCACAATCATCAGCGTTGTCCCAGAGTGCAATTCTATTCTCTAAGATTTCGATGTCAGGATTGTTCAGTCTACTGTAAATTAAACCTGGAATCTTCTCGCCTTCCTTTCTTTCTCGAATCCCGTACGCAATTTCGAAAAATGATTTTCCTTCCTCGGCGGTTTTAAAAACGAAGGTGGACGTTTGATAAATGGGGCATTTAATTGATCCCTCGCTCCACTCTGGATTGTAGCCGTGGCTCATCATTAAGCTTTCCGGCGCATAATTTTTATTGGACATAACATTGATGTTTGTCCAAAGTTACGCTTATCTCAACATTCTGAAGTAACCAAAATATTCCTTTTTCTCCCGCTGAGGACTTTCAAGAATGAGCCGATATCCATATACCCCATCTTGAACATAATGTTGACCTTCATGTGTTTCCCCTAGCCAATTCTCTTCAGGATTCGTAGAGTGGTAAATAACATCGCCCCATCTGTTGTAAATAAATACCTCATAGCTTTTGGCGTTGTAAATAATGGGTTGCCAAACTTCATTAATTCCATCCTTATCCGGCGTAAATGTGTTGGGTATAAAGGCGTAAGCATCACATGTTTCAAAATCCAGAATTATATCTCTGACTACAGTAGCACATGAATTGCTTGCCGTGAGCGAGTAGTAACCCGATTCTGAGACGACGATTGTTTCAGTGGTTTCGCCCGTACTCCAGTAAAAACTTGTTGCATGTGATCCAGGTGCACCGAGAGTAACCGTGGTTCCTTCACAATAAGTTGTATTATCCGTCCAATCAATGTTTGGAAGGTGTGTCATGGTGATGGTCATTTGATCTTGGCTAAAGCAAGTTCCGTCATCGTACGTAGCTGTTAAGATCCCAACTTCATTGGCCATTGTCGTTGGTCCAACATCCCCATTTGACCACAAAACAGCATTTCCGGCATCTATAAGAACAGCACCACCTTCGCAGAAGTCAGCAGAGGAAGGCAAATTGACATAAAATGGCTGCACTATGTTTACATCAATATTGTCAAAAATTATACATCCATTTCCGTAAGTTAGTGTAGCGGTTAGTGACTCAGTACCTGGTGAAGGAAAATTTTGAGTATAAGAAACGCCTGTGCTGGTTGCAGAAGTTGCACTAGATGACCAAAGAACACTCTCAGATGAGTTTATGGTAAAAGGTTGATTGCCACATACAGTCTGGTTTGGACCTAGATCCCATAAAGGAGGAATAAAAGCCGATACTACAACATTATCTGTTGCTGAACAGGTGTTTATCTCAAGTGTCACTGAAACTGTTAAATTTCCGTTTGGTGGCACTTGTGAAGAGAAGGAGCTAGCAGTTGTATTATCAGACCACAATATATCTGTTACCAAATTTAGATTGGGACAGTTCGAATTATTGACATCAATACTAAAAGGAGTGTTGGGACAAACCTGAAAGTTATTGCCTAAATTGATGATGGGAACAGGAAGAATCTCTACAATCACTTCATCTATAGCGGTGCATCCTTCAGGATTTGTAACCATAAGTTCATAAGTTCCGGATTCTGATACCTCAGGTGTCAAGGTGTTTTGACCAGAAGCGATAATACCGTTTGCTGAAACAACCGACCAATTGAAATTATAGCCAGGCTCAGTTGAGCCGCTCAATGAAATGGTGCCGTTTGTGCATTGTCCAAAAAGATCATTTCCAGCAGCAGGTGTCAAGGCCGGAGTTTCAGCTATTGTTATATCGTCAGTGGCAGAGCAAGTTCCAATCAGTATATCAACTGAATAAATTCCTGCGGCGGAAATATCAATGGAGCTCACATTAGTACTTCCATCAGACCAAACGATTTGATCATAATTGCCGACAATACTTAACGACATCGTTTCTAGAGGACAAATGTTATTATCGTTTAATAATCCCCCTGGAATGATGGTCACAGTTGGGTTGGAAACCAATTCAATATATACATCGTCAGTGATTGAACAGCCTGGACCACCTGTAGCTGTTAAAGTGTATGTGCCAGTTTGATCAACAACCAATGTACCATCAGCAGCTACGCTAACAATATTTCCTGTGTTGGTGGGCAAAACTGACCATGTTATGGGGAATCCCGACTGAAACTCAAAACCTGAATTGGGATCAATAGAGATTGGGGCATGGGTGTAGGATTGGCTAGTTGGGGTGATGCATTGAATAACATCGAAACCCGCATTAAAAGGTAAAAAGCTGGTTTCACTAACTACAACTGTTATAGGCACTCCTGCACTGGAGCAACCAGTAATAGATGGCGTTACTGAAACAGAGGCTTGACCTTGACCACTAAGCGAATTGCCAACAACAGGAGGATCTACTGTACCATCAGGATGGGTAACGATCCATGAAAGAGAACTGAAATTTCCACCTGTAGCGGGATTCAATGTCCATGATGCGTTGGGACAAATACTTAAATTATTTACAGTTACGGTAGGCACTGCGCTGGGTTGAACGTTGTGGTTGCGCGTGTATACCAATCCACAATTGTCCGTGTATGTCATTTGAATTACGGTACCTGCTCCAGCGCCGGATACATTGATTGTGCCTGTTATCGCTGGGTTAGGGGTGGTTATTGTACCTGGTCCTGCAGTTATGGTCCAAATAAAATTGTTGGTATTGGTCAAATCAATAGCTGTCGCATCTAATGTGAAATTGGTACCGGGACAAATATTTTCTGTAGATGCAGGGAGTACTGTTGGAGCGCTAGGTAAGGGACAAACTTGCTGTAAATTCATAAGTCCTCCCGTTGTACCGGCAAAGCCAAAGTAAGTGGTGGATGAACCCAGAATAACAGGTAGATTCACTACAGAGGTCAAATTAAACGCATCAATTGTACAGGTCAATGTTTGGGTAGCAGCTATCCAAGTGATTGTTACAGGATGAAAAGCTCCATTCTCCAAATTCCCCACAAGCAATGGGCCTGCGAGGTTGTCTGCTGAATTGTGGTTGTTGGAACCATTTCTCAAAAAAGCGATATGATCATTGGTTGTATTTTGTCCGGGATCAAAACTGGGGGAAGCATCATTGACATAAGTATCAAATTCAATGGCAAATGAATTGCCATTCCCTGGCCAAGCAAATCCCAAAGCGCCTCCATTCCCTGTTGCGCCAGGAACGTAGTTGGGAATGTTTTTCATGATGAAACTAACCCCGTCAGCACCATCCGTATTAGTGGCACTAAACTTCATGTTAAACGACTTGGTAAAATTACAATTCAAATCCAAGGTTGAAGTGCTCCAAATAACACCCATGGCACTTCCTTGAGATTGGGTTGTAAGATTGTAACAAGTACCCGACACCGTGGCCGTATTCGTAAAGCCTGTCGCAATTTGATATTGCCCCAAAAGGCAAATGTCAAAGAGTGTGAACAATATGACCAATAATAAAAATTTCTTCATTTTCCTTGCAAAGTTTTTCTTTAGATAAGTCATCTATTGGTAACAATTCGCTAATATAATCAATCTGTACGCAAGACTGAGGAAGTTGTAAATGGGTTGTTTGAGATATGAAAAATTAAAACTACTTTAGACGCCTATTTGATTGTATGAAAAAGATTTTACTTATTCTCCTATCCTTGAGCGTTGGAATTGTCATTGCCCAACCTACAGCGAAAAAACAGGTTCTGCGTCTTTACAACGGACAAATCAAAGAAGGAGAAAAACTCATTTACGATTATCCAATCATGCAGCCTGCATTTTTTAATTTGGACGGCAAACACTTTGAAGCTGAAAATGTAGCGTTTTTCAGAAACAATCATGGTTTTTTTGCCAATTTAGCTGAATTTTATGGTGAGCGCTCCGAGCGTTATGCGATGAGAATCAAGAATACTGGGCGCATACAATTGTTTGAAGAGATTGACATTACCGCATACGGTGGGTTAGAACTTAATACTTCCAATCCTCGCAGATTAGCCACAGGTGAGGTTTGGCAGTTTTATGCAAAGGATGAAGGTGTGCTCAAAAAAGGGAATTATAAGAATTTAAAAGTTGATTTACAAGACAATCCCAATTGCCAAACCTATTTGAAATCCTACAAAAGGCTAACAGCATTGCAGATTGGTTTGGCCACAGTTGGTGCTGGTTTGGTGGCGCAACAGTTTTACAGCATGCGCAACGTCAACGCTTCATTTACACCACAAATCGGTTTGGGCATCATCATGGCAGGTTCCTCTTTGTTTTTTGATGGCCCTAAGACTGATGCATTGTGGCTAGCGGTAGATAATTACAAGTAATCTCAGAGAACAATTTTCAATCATCTAAGTGCCCGAACTTTCCCATTTGAAAGTCTTGGTATGCTTGGATAATCTCCTCGCGTGTGTTCATGACAAATGGACCATAAGCTGCTATTGGCTCCATAATAGGTTCTCCATTTAACATCAATACAATACTTTCTTCCAATGCTTTAATGGAAATGCACTCTCCTGAATCAGAAAAAACACCAAAGTCGTTGCCTTTGAGTATTTCATTTCCGTTTACTCGGACACTTCCTTTGATGACCAACATTGCCGTATGATCATGTTGAGGGAAGTTCAATTCAATACTCTTGTTTGCATTTAAATACAAATTGAAAAGGTCTACCTTGGTGTGTGTCTTTGCAGGTCCTTGGTGTCCTTGAAAATTACCGGCAATAATCTTAACCACTCCAGCGTCATTGGCCAGTTGTAATTCTTTGATTTGCTCTCGGGTGATGGCTTGGTAACTTGGCGGATCCATTTTATTGGCCGCTGGTAGGTTCACCCAAAGTTGAACCATCTGAAAAATCCCACCTTGTGAGGCAAACTCCTTTTCATGGTACTCCTTGTGCAATACCCCAGAAGCTGCAGTCATCCATTGCACTTCACCTACCCCGATAGTACCGCTATTCCCAGCACTGTCATGGTGACTTACTTTTCCTTGATACGCTATGGTAACTGTTTCAAAACCCCTGTGCGGATGAACTCCAACTCCTGGAGGTGTTGTGGATGGTGGGAAATAGTGTGGTGAATTGTAATCCAGCATGATAAATGGGTTCATGCGCTGCATGTTTACCATGGAGGGTATGTAATTGTGAACGCGAAATCCATCGCCGACCATGTGCGGTGGAGGAGGGGATAAAGCTAAATCTAGAGTTTTTGTGTTTTGCATTTTAATACATTAAGTGCATTTTGCTTTTCTCTCTCCAACCGGCTTGATGCTGATACTGGACAAAGAAAATTTTCAAGTTGGCTTGGTGTTCGTATTCAACAAAGAAAATCTTCTTTTGGGCTTGATGATCATATTTTACAAAATACCAAAGTCCTTTATTTTCCTGAGCTTGGTGCTCGTATTCAACTTTGAAAACTTTTAAATCTGCCTGGTGTTCATATTGCACAACAAAAACTTTGAGTTGAGCTTGATGATCATATTGGGTTGAAAAAATCTTCTGACTCCAGGCTGAACTGAACACCAGAATTAAACAAAGTGTGCCAATGAAATTCTTCATCATATTCTGTTTTTAAGACCATTACTTGAACGGTAGCGATCATCTTGATACTTAGACATTAAGTTTTGTAACGTATCGTTTACCTTTTCAAAACCCCATTCTTTTCCCCATTGAAACAATCCTTTGGGATAATTTACACCTTTGGTCATGGCCAAATCGATGTCTTCCTCACTGGCCAATCCCAGGTAGTGAGCATCGCAAGCTTCATTGATCAGCATGCATAGAATTCTTTCTTGTATCAACTTGGCCTTGTTGTCTTCTAATTCAACGTGGGGACATCCGTCAGGATAAGTGTAAAATCCACGGCCTGTCTTTTTGCCGAGCCATTTGGCTTCGACCAGTTTTTTCTGGGTAATGCTGGGTTTGAATCTTGGGTCAAAATAAAAGGCACCAAAGACACTTTCTGTTACAGCGTAATTTACATCATGTCCAATCAAATCCATCAACTCAAAGGGGCCCATTTTAAAACCCGCTTGTCGCATGGCTGCATCTATCTCTGGTTGAGAAGCCAAACCTTCGTCATAAATTCTTAATGCTTCACTGTAATATGGACGCGCAACGCGATTCACAATAAATCCTGGCCAATCCTTGGCAATGACAGGAACCTTTTTCCATGAAATCATCATGTCTTTCAACAGCATGGGCAGCTTGTTATCGGTTTGAATGGCAGGAATAATTTCCACCAGAGGCATTATTGTGGCGGGATTAAAGAAATGCAATCCCACAACGCGTTGCGGAAACTGACAAGCAGATGCAATAGCTGTTATTGATAAGGATGAAGTATTGGAAGCTAAAATGACGGATTCATCCATAAGGCTATCTAACTCTTGAAATACAGTAAGTTTAACTTCTAGTTTCTCAACAATAGCTTCAATGATCAAACCACACCCTTTGAAGTCTTGGATGCTTGTGGATGTTTGAATGGATGAGATGATTTCCTGGCTTTGCGCTTCGTTGAATTTCCCCTTCTCCACCAATTTTTGTAAACCTGCCTTTAGGTTTTCCATTGCTTTGTTCAATTGTTCTGCTTGGATGTCAACCAAGACCACGGAATGACCTGCTTGAGCTGCAACTTGCGCAATACCAGCTCCCATTGCGCCTCCTCCTAATACACCAATTTTCATTGCTTACTTTTTTTTGCTAATTTGAGCGAATTAGATGAATTATCTCCATTTTTGTTCAATGCGTTTTATTCTTTTTATCAACTTGATTTTGATGTTTAACCAAGGGTGGACGCAATCCCCGCAGTATTGGGAAAAACAAGGCGATGAAGCTGCAGCAATGGGCAATTGGCCTGAAGCGTTTGAGGCCTATCGTCAAAGTTTTGAATTGGATTCCACCGTTTTTGATAGGCGAATAAAATGGGCTCAATCATCTTATGAGATGAGAGAAGATGCTTTGGCCATTCGACTTTTTCAATCAGCTATTAAATTGGATCAAGGAAAAATTTTCCCTGAATCATATTATTATTTGAGCAAGCTCAACCAAAGAAATGGACGTTACGATGAAGTAGTTTTTTATGTCAAAAAATTTAAACAGCGTGCAAAGGTCAAGAAAGATTTGAAGCCATTTCTGGAGGAATCAGAATTGATGATGGCTTCAGCCCAATGGGCTTTGAATCAAGTTGCAGTTGACAGCATTCATTGGAAACCTTTTTCTCATAATTCAGAAAATGGTGAAGGTCAGCCTTATTGGAAGGATGATAGTTTGTATTTTATGTCATGGAAAGATGAGGGGTGGAGAATGTTCAAGACAGATACTTCAATGTGTAACTTGAATGAACTACTTTATAGTTGGGAAGGTAAACCTGTCCTTCATATTGTTAATTACGATGGAGGTCAATGGGGTGTCGGTGAAAGTGCAAATAAAAAATTGGTATTGTTACACAGAAAAGGTAATGGTGGTGAATGGAGAAGGCATTCCTCTGTGAATGAAGCATCTGGCAATAGCACTATGCCTCATATTGGCTTATGGAATGGCATGACATATTTAATTTTCGTGTCGGATAGGAATGGGGGGAAAGGAGGGCAAGATCTCTGGCTTTCCAGATACACCGACAAAGAATGGAGTGAACCATTTCCTGCAGGAACAATCAATACCGCATGGGATGAAGTTGAACCGCGTTTTATTCAAGGTGAATTGTATTTTAGTTCAAATGGTCAATTGGGATTTGGAGAATTTGATTTATTCAAAGTTTCTGGTTCTCCAGGATCTTGGGGAGTTCCAGAAAATCTTGGTATTCCCATCAACTCAAGTAAGAATGACATTGGATTTGATATTTTGAAAACGAAAGTTGGAGAGCGCTGGGTTCTGGGTTCCGCAAGAAATGCCAATGGATGCTGTCAAGATATTTTTGAATATCAATGGAGCAGAGAATCCACGGATGTAACCAATATTGATTCCATTCCAACAGATATCAAACGAATAGAACAATGGTTACCTCTAAAACTGTATTTTCACAATGATGAGCCCAATCCCAACTCATGGGATACATTGACGCAGTGGACATTTACGGAATGTCAGATTTCCTATCTCGATAAAGAGCCAACTTATATTAAGCAATTCAATGGGGACTATGCTGCACTGGAGGATTGGGAATCGTTCAAAGATGTTGAATTGGTAAAGACCTACAATCGCCTTCAAGCCGTTCTGGTCATTTTGGAGAATCGATTGCTTTTGGGTGATACGATTACTCTGGTAGTGCGAGGTTTTGCTAGTCCTTTGGCTGATGGGAAGTATAATCAAAATCTCACAAGCAGACGCATCTGTACTTTGAAAAATGAGATAAAGACGTTTCGTAGTGCTTCGTTGGTTCCGTATATCGATAACACTTTGTTGATCAAGTCCATTCCCTATGGGGAAAGCACTTCAAAAAAAGTGAGCGATGATAAAAAGAATCAAAAGCAAAGTGTCTACAGCAGCTCAGCTCGTTTGGAACGCCGAATTGAAATAGAAGCCATTGAGTGGAAGAAGCATTAGGTTTAAATTGAAATTGCTTTTGAAACGCTAAGAAGTATCAATGTGTTTTTATCAATCCCTGTTTTCTCTATTTTTTCAAACGCTTTTTTCCCTTCCATTCGGAAAAAGAATTGATTCTTGGTCTTGAATTCGACGGTTAGTCCCAAAGTTGATTTTTGAATGATTTTTTGCTCTTCATCTATTAGAATAAATTGATTGGGATCTATCATTGACTCCAATCTAAAGGCAGCACTCCAAGATTCATTTATTTGTTTTCCAAAAATTACTACAGGTGAATACCAATGGATGGATTTTTGGTTGATGAATGATTGACCAAAATCAAAGCCCAAGATTGACTTCCATTTACCCTTTTGGATAATTGAATAAAAATTGTGATAGCTTCTCTTCAATGTTCCTGAAGTGTTCTGATAACCAAAGAAACCATTGTACGAAATCTGAATATTGTCTTTAATGTTAAAATTTGAGCTCCAGCCCCAGGAAGGTTTGCTGATAGGTGATACAACACTCGCTTGTTGCCAACCAGTAAGAGCCAATGCTCCAATTGTCCAACGGTTGTTTTTTCCGCTGAATTGCGCGTGAAAACCACTCTCGTAGTAAGGGCTATTTTCTGCAAGAAGACTTCGAGTCAAAGTTAAATTGTTCTGAATCCAAGCGCTTTCAAATCCAATGTGCGAGGGGAATATCCCTGCTGTTATTTTTAGTTGTTTTAGTTGCTGCGGTGAATATTGCAATTGAGCGGCAGAAATCAATTGTGCCCATGTTGGTTGATCACTATAGTTTCTCCTGACATAATCACCATCGTGAATACCCAATTGTACCGTCCAATCTCGGTATTCCTTTTTCCAATCAATTTGGGCATAGTTGATTCTTGGCTTTCGAAGGTAATAGTGATTGAACAAATGCGCCGTCTGGAATGATTTGTTTTCACTGAGGTTATAACCGAGATAAGACTCCCATAAAATGTTCAGGGAAGGTGTTTGTTGATTTTCTTGTCCTAAAACAAAATTGCAGTAAAATACAATGTTGAAAAGGATGATAACAGATGTAATTTTCATCTTTGTATGCGTCATAACCAGCGAGCTATTTTCCAATCTTTTTGTTGTTGTGGTGTCAAGAAACTCCAAGCTATAAATCTTGTTTGTTTATTTCCATTTTGCCATTCAATAATTTTGTACTGCTTAATGGGCAAATTTTTCAAAACTTTTTCCAGATAAGGGAGGTGGTCTTTTTGAGAAACCAAGGACGTAAACCAATAACAGTTCTTACCATATTCAACACTTTCACTCATCATGTTTTGAATGAATTGTACCTCACCACCGTCGCACCACAATTCACGACTTTGTCCGCCAAAGTTTAAAATCAAATCAGGTTTCTTATTTCCTGTTAGATTTTTAATTTTCCTCAAGGATTGCTCCTTGGATGACTCAGCGGATTTATGAAAAGGAGGATTACAAATAGTAATGTCCCAAAGCTCACGGGGAGAAGCAACACCATTAAAAATTTGATTGGCATTGAACTGTTTTCTGAATTCAATTTTATT
>CAZNVU010000057.1:0-15963 GCA_964576575.1 uncultured Chryseobacterium sp. | reverse complement strand
ATCCAACGAAATTAACGTCAACGTATCTGATGCACCAGCACCAACAATATCGGCAGCAGGAAACACTGCTATATGTTCTGGTGAGAGCGTAAATCTAAGTGCTAGCAATTCAGAGACATATACTTGGTATTTGAATGGTAACATTATTGCAGATGCCAATATGGCTAGTTTGACAGCTATAGAATCTGGTTCATATACTGTAGAAGTTACCAATTCTGATGCATGCAATGGTACTGGAGTTTCTGCTCCCATCTTTGTAACCGTAACAGAAACACCAACTGCAGATTTCAGCGCCATCATCAACAACCTAGGAGTTCAATTCTTAAACAACTCAACAGCCGCTACTAGCTACAGTTGGAACTTTGGAGACGGAAATGTTTCAGCAGAAAACAACCCTTCACACAACTATGGTACAGATGGTTCTTATACCGTTACACTTGAAGCTTCTAACGGAAACTGCACTGACATTCATACTTTTGAGGTGTTGGTTACAGGCATCAACGAATGGATGAATTCAAACATCTCTTTGTATCCTAACCCTGCGAATGATGTTATAAACCTTGAGTGTCCAATCAACTCCAACGTTCAATTGTTAAATGTAACTGGTCAAACGATCCAAGTTATCACCAACAGCAACAGCAAAGAAATAATCAACATCAATGAATTGAATACTGGCGTGTACTTTATTCGTGTTGTAAGCAATGACAACGTGAGTATTTTGAAATTCAATAAGAATTAATAAGAACTATTCGTAATTCAAAAGGGGGCCAATGCCCCCTTTTCTTTTGACCTTTCTTTTTTAAAAAATCATGCCTCACGTGGCATTTTCTCGATATCCAATATCATAAAACCATCAATTGCATTGTTGAACAAAGGATCCCTATTAAAGGCCAATATCTTCGCATTCTGTGCAAGATACTTTTTATAAAGAACAGGCATCGATAATCCCATGGGTTCAATTTGGCCTATCAATTTGTCCATTTGTTTGATTTCCTTTTTCACTGTCAGCAATAAAGCGTCTCTATCTATCCAATCTTTCATTATTACTTTATTCCTTGGCCTTACCCATGCAGAGAGTTTCTCATCGCCGTATTCTTGAAGCAAGAACTGAATCATCAATTCCTTGGACAATCGCTTGTACTGATCACTCATACTCACAGGTCCAATGATATACTTAACATCTTTAAAGTGATCCATAAAAATGGTTATACCTTGCCAAAGCAAAAACAATGGCCATCTCTGTCTTTGATACTTGGAAACTACAAAAGATCTGCCTAGTTCTATACTCCTTTTTAAATATGGCTTAAACTCATTTTTCATTTTAAACAGTGAGTTGGTATAAAAACCTTTTTTGCCATATAAATCAACAATTTCAGACCCCAAACCTATGCGGTATGCACCAACCAATTCTTGGTTCTCCTTGTGCCATAAAATCAAATGGTAGTAATAAAAATCATAGTCATCCAAATCCAAAGACTTTCCAGTTCCCTCTCCAACTTCTCTAAAGGTGATTTCACGCATTCGACCAATCTCATGCAACAAATTAGGAATTCGGTGTGATTTCACCGCGTAGCAGACAAATCCGGATTGATCCAATAGCATGGCATCTTCGATATCATCTATCTCCTTCAACACATCTTGTTTAAACGCAGGGTAACCAATATCTTCTTGTTTCGCATCCTTTTTAAACCACAATCTTGGCGCAAAAAAACGACGACGAACCTCAAATTGGTAACTCAATGCGTACACCTTAGATCTAAAAAAACGATTGAGTTGAGCCACATCCTCGATCACTGACCAGTCCTTATGCAGAATAGGGTGACCAATTTCTATAACCAATTCTTTGTTGCGCTTTCTGAGCAATTCAGCCGGCAGAGCGATGGTTCTCAATTGCGGATGAATCTTTCCCAATATGTGAAACATGTAAGAATTGTCACCATAGAAATAGACAGGTAGAACCGTCGCTGTTGTCTTTTGTATCAACTTAATAACGGAATCTGACCATCGCTTATCCACTGGGTGTTTGAGTTTTCCTTTTGGCAAAGTGGAAACCTCGCCTGCAGGAAAAACAATCAGGCAACCTCCATTCTTTACATGTTCTAATGATGCCCTCACTCCACCTCTACTGTTTTTGTTTCCTTGATTTTCAAAAGGATTCACAGCAAAAAAGAAATCACTAATGGGCTTCACTTCTGAAAGAATGTAATTGGCCATCACCTTGATATCACTGCGGATGTGCAGCAACATCTTCAGCGCCATTAATCCATCCAAAGCTCCAAAAGGGTGATTGCATATCACTACCAAAGGCCCTTCCTTGGGTATAGCATTCAATTGATCCTCTTTCCATTGGGGCGTAATATTCAACTGATCAAAAAGTCCATCTACAAATGCTAATCCCTTTTGATCAGAAACTTTTGCGTAGAGTTGGTTGATTGCCTTCAATCGTGTCACTTGCTGAACAATATCTACCATCGGATTTCTATCCTTGGTTCTTAGCACTTTTGCCAACGTTGACCTAGGAATCAACTCTTCTTTCATATCAAGCAGAAATCAATTTAAAGTCCTTAAATCCTTTGGATTCCAACACTTCCAAAACTATTCCATCCGCTAGTCCAAACTTTGGGGCTAACAATTCTTCAATTCCTACCTCATCGGCTATTTGGGTGTAAATATTTAGGGCAGGAACTATAACATCGGCACGATCTTCTCTTAACTTATACTTGCGCATCCGTTGTTCTTTTGAACAACGACTTAATTGCTTCTTCAAATTATTGAGCTCTTCGAGAGAAACAAACTCACGCGACTTCTTCTCTAAAATTTTAATTGCGCTATTGATGTTTCCGCCAGTTGCAATGGCTTGGTACTTCATCTTTGGATTAATGTGTTGTACCAACCACTCAAAAACTGCCTTTGGTAATTTTTTCTGATCATTCAAAAGCATACGAACAGTCCCCACTTCAAATGACTGCGAAGCCTTCTTAACTCCTCTTTCAATCAATGTTAATTCTGTACTACCACCTCCCACATCGATAAAAAGATAATGGTGTTCCTTTGGAAGTTGGTAATGACTGAAGTTGCCAAAAATCATTTCAGCCTCCTCACTTCCCGACAATATCTTTATCTCTATACCCGAAACTTTTTTGACCTGCTTGACAACATCATCTCTGTTCTCTGCACTACGTAAAGCACTGGTTGCACAAGCTCTGACTTCATCAATTGATAACGCCTCTATTATCGCGGCAAATCCTTTGATGGTCAAGGCCAGCTGTGTAGCCCGCTCATTAGACACTTTTCCAAACGTAAAAACATCTCCTCCAAGGCGAATAGGCACACGAGTATGCAGCAACTTCTCTAACAATATTCCATCTTCATTTTGATGCACTTGTGCAACAAATAACCTCACGGCATTAGAACCTATATCTATAGCGGCAATCCTCATTTATTCAAATCTGATTTTTCAAGTAGATTTTGATAATACCTTTCTTGCGTATCAAAGGATTTAGATTGAACCACACTACAAACCAATTGATTCATGCGATCAGATTCCAAACACCTTGCCTTAGCCAAAGGATCAAACTGTAAGTTCAGCCAATTTTTTAGCTCAACTCGCAATTCTGGATCTTGAATAGGGGCTAGAACTTCTATCCGGTAATCCAAGTTGCGCACCATCATGTCAGCACTACCGATAAATATACGTTCACGCTTACCAACACCGAAGAGAAAAACACGACTGTGCTCCAGATATCTACCCAGTATACTGCGCATGCTAATATTCTTCTTTTGGTTCTCTGAAGCCGGCTGAAGCAAACAGACTCCTCTAATGACCAATTTAACTTCGACCCCATTTTCTCCTGCTTCCAACAACTTCTTGATGATGCCATCATCTACTAAGTTGTTGACTTTTATAACAACCAACGCTCTTTTCCCTTTCTTGGCCTCCTTGATTTCATCGCTAATCCAATCAATGAGTTTTCTACGTGTATTAAAAGGGGACACTACCAAGTGCCTGAATTGAGGACGATGGAAATTGGCTTCAAAAAAATGAAACAAACTTCTTACTTCTCTTCCCAAATCAATGTTGGTTGTCAACAATGATGTATCTGAGTAAATTCGGGCGGTTTTCTCATGAAAATTCCCTGTTCCAATGTGAGTGATTCTCACCGTTCTTCCGTTGATTTTTCTGCTTATCTGAAAAACTTTACAGTGTACCTTCAATCCTGGAATCCCGGGAATTACCTTAACCCCTGCAGCCTGCAACATCTTTGTAATTTGTAAGTTGTGCTCTTCATCAAATCGGGCTTGAACTTCAACCAATGCAATTACCTTTTTTCCATTTCGTGCTGCATTAATCAATGCATGCAAAATATGAGAGTCATGAGCAATTCGGTACATTGAAATACGAATAGTTCGCACCTGAGGATCAATCGCTGCGGCTCGCAATAAGTCCAATATATGAGAAAAACGCTGGTAAGGAAACTGCAGCAGCACATCTCTCTTATTGAATGTATCTAAAATATTGATGGATTTTTTAAACGCTGGATGCGAAAGACTCTTGCGCTTAGGATAAACCCAACTAGCATTTCCAAAATCTGGAAAACTAAGGAGGTCCTTCTTATTGTGATAACGTCCGCCTGGAATAATATTCTGTGCGTTTTTTATTTTGGTTTTGGTCAAAAGCAATTGAAGTAGTTCTTCCGGTATCTCGTGATCAAAATTGATTCTGACATAATCCCCTTTGCTTCTTTGCTGAATGCTCTTGGATATCTTATCAAAGACACTTTTTGAAAAATCATTCTCTATTTCATACTCTGCATCACGAACAACCTTGACATCAAAAGCCTTGACTGAAGCAATAGCATAAATTGAAAAAATTTTCTTGAGATTAAACCTTATGACATCTTCAAGAAACATGACATGCTTCTCCCCATTTTCAGTTGGTAAAACAACCCATCTCCCAATCGTATCAGGAACCTCAATTAATGCATAAACCTTTTTAGCCTTTTCTTTTAAAATCACCTCAACTACCAAATACAGAGCATTATCCTTCAGCGGTGGCAATGGCATACTAGACGACATCAAGATTGGAATAATATGATGGCGAATTTCATCGTCAAAATAGTGATCAACATACAACTTTTGTTCGGTACTCAATTGACGTTCATTTTTAAAATGAACACCGCCCTTGGCTAAGGCTTTTTTTGTATTCTCAAAAATCCGATCAAACTCCCATTGAAGCTCCATCACCCTGTCATGAATGATATCCAACGGATTTCCTTTTTTTCCTTTCAAGGCTTTCAACTCCCTATTGAGTGAAGCTATCCGAACCTTAAAAAACTCATCTAAATTGCTAGAAAAAATCCCTAAAAAATGAACACGGGACACCAATGGATTCTTGATATCTGACGCTTCGAATAATACTCGCTCATTGAATTGTAACCAAGAAAGCTCTCTTTGAACACTAATAACCCTTTTCTCCATAGCCTTCAAAGATGAATTCATTGTTAAAATAATATGTTAACCCAATGCTATCATTTACCTGCAAAGTTGGATTTTATCCAGATGTATTCACGATCAATGGTCTTTAAAGTATAACTTCCTGCAGCCCATTGTTGAACATCAACAACGGCATCGCCCATTATCGATTGATCAAACAAAATACGTCCTTTGACATCAAAAATCATCACTCTCCCTGTGCCAACGATATTCAGAAAATCAGATGTCGGATTGGGAAAAATTGAGAATTTAGAAACTTCTTCCTCTATGGCTTGAACTATCTCTCCCGAGCAACTGCAATCCAATTGAATCATGTCATTCACAGTCAATGAATCACCATCGTCACAGGGTGAAAAAGGAACGATACAACTACCGTCATTTGTATTGGCATTGACATCAAAATTACAAGCCAACGTATCTGTGCAGCCCAAAGCTTCGATCCAAGGATTCATTTCCCATTGAATTCCGTCCATGAAGTAAATAGTATCCTGAAAATTACCATTTAAATCTGAAGCTCCTGCAGCGCTAAAAACCAAATTTGAAGCATTGACATCATTGTCATTAATAACAAAACTCCACTCAAAGATAGACGCGTCCATCCACTGTGCATTCAAAGCTGAAACATCCATCTCTGTAGGCAACTGCATACCTGGAATTGACTCAATCGACATCGCCTCATCAAATTGAGCTGCAATCAACAGCGTTCCTCCCGCATTGGACTCATTTAAAATTGTAGTACTCAAATTCCAAGCAGTCAATGACGGAGCTTTGGTATCAATCACAGTATTCAATAGCGTTGTATCAATAACTATCATGTCATTTCCTGCTAAATCTTTGAAGCCTGTAATCACCACAGTTGGTGATTGAAATTCCTCATTGATATCAACCAAGTTCAACTGAAGATACAAATCATTGTTCCCTTCAAAAACTGGCTCTACAGAAGATGATTGAATTGTTTGGCAGTTGCTATTGAATTGAATGTTCTCACCTACCACGGCTTCATTAAAGGTCATTCCAACAAAATACTGATTTTGCTGCACAACAGATTCATTGACCACATTTGTATTGGTTGAAAAACCCGTGACATATGGATTCTCTGTATCAATTACAAAAATATCATTACCATACTTGATGCGCTGCAAAATCCCATTGACATTGGCAGCGCCCATGATTTTAACATCAATGTTTTCCACTACATGATTGTTGTCTTGAACGACAAAACGCCAACGGTAGGTGGAATCATTGATCCAGTTGACATCCACATAAGTTAAATCACTGGACAAATCGCCATTGACAAAATCAAGATTTGGTCCCCAGTTTGTAGACATAGGCTGATCAAAATGAGCTATGATATCTAGAGTATCAGCACAAAGAAAATCATTGACAAAAGGGGGACATTCCAAAACCAAAACTTTAGGCAAAGTATCCAGCCATAAGCCGTCTGCCTTGGCAACTGCATCAGAAGCAACAGTGGTACCAATCACTCTTCCTGCGATGTCATCCATAGGAGGATGAATACCTCCCCATATGCGTGACAAGCTACATTGATCTGCAGCATCACGATAGGTTGCCCACTGCAACTGAATGTTCATGCTTGGTCCTTCTTCAAAAACCAAATACTGGTTCATTGGAGCATCAAAAGTTCCAATTCCACCAGGAAAATAAGGAGAACCTGTAATGGCAGCCATAACATCTGCTGAAGCGCGAGAATACGTTGAATGTCCAGAAACGTATCCAGCAAAAGGAGGCGACACAAAAGTTGGCCTTTGGTATGGATACCATTTTTCCGCCAATATCCAGCCAACACCTGCCATATCTGTGCTTGGATTATTAATCAACTCAGGACCGTTCCAAGAATATACTTTCACCTTATTGACATTTTCATTGTTGGATCCAGCCAAGGGATCACCTGGCTGAACCAATTCTGAAAATCCCTCAATTAGCGGAAAACCCTCCGTATGGTAATTGGGTAAATTAGGATCAGACGATTGTCCTTTTTCTGCCATATATCGAATGGCAGTAATAGGCCGAACACCATCATAAAATCCCTTGACACCCCATGCTGAGATAGCCGCGTCATGCACCGCACCTCCCAAAGTTAAATAAGCACGCACACAAAACTCCGTTTCATCAACAGACTCAACTCCCTCCCACAGAAATGTTCCCTGCATTTGTGTTATCACGTAATTCAAAATTTTAAACCAATGCCCAGGCGGTGTTTCCGAACTGGGACCATCAGCCCAAAACTCTGCAAGAACCCTTGTATAATCTCCACGATAAGCTAACTGTTCAGTATAAGGTTGACCAGTGATTGGATTTAACAAATGACCAGTCCCATTGTCACCCCCATTCACAAAATCATAAAAACCCAATTGATCCTCAAAATTTTGCGGTAAAGTAGCGTTTCCAATACTCTTAGGGGATATGTCAATAACCTCCTGGTCAGCAGGATCGAGGTGTGAACCCCATGCAGCGACCAATGCAAAATTCCATTTGAAGAGATCATTGATTCCCTGACCTGTTTCTCCCATTTGCGGGAAAGGACCCGGATCATGATACACATTCCAATTGTATCCATCCCTTTGCTTAACAGTCAAATCGTTGCTATCCATAGCAAATGGCTTTACATTACCCCACTCTGGTCCCATAAATGGTGGGGCACCTGAAAGAAGGTTACCATTCTGATCAATAAACACACTCAAACTTAGTGGTTGCCAACGGTTAGGATCAATTGCGCCACTTGTTCCTGGCAAAGTAGGAAACAATGATGGATTTATTGGCGTGTAATACTGATTGGCATAGTTCATTAATTGATTTGATCCATCGCCATTTCCGTAGGTAATTATCCGTGCCGCTATATAATTACCCAAGGCTGCAGGATTGCCAGTAGAATAATCCACAGAAGAGAAATTGATATCGTAACCCAACTCGCCCATCAATGTTGTTAAATAAGGCAATGTTACTGATCCCCAACCTGGGGAGTTTAGATACCGATTTCTAATAATACGGTATGCAGCGTAACTCATGGCCATGTTTTGAGCAGATACTCTATCGTCTGGTTGTAAAATTCCGGAATATGGACATGTAAAACCATTGAATGTCTTACCCAAAAACAAAGTGGCTGCTTCATCGTCATAAGCAGCCCAAGCGTCATACATCGCCATAGAAAAATGCTGCAGATTCCTTGCCGTCATTGGGGGTCGAGCAAAATCATTTCTGATGGCCGTGAGCATTGCCTCAGTCCACTGGAACGGGATGCTATTTTGAGAGTAGAGGGAGTTTTGCGCCATCACAACGAACAGAGCAAAAAAAATTGACTTGGCGGAGTTTTTCATAAAACCAATTTAACTAAAATCTATTATCGCACAAAAAAACGCCTCTCGGCGTTTTTTTCTATTTCACTTTAAATGTCTTTTTAAATAGACTGACCAAATTGTCCTTTTCCCATGGGAAGAGTTCAACTTTCATCACTTTGGTTTTACCACTTCCATCCTTAAATGTTTTGGACTTCACTTCACACTTTCTGCCCATATGTCCATATGCCGCAGTTTCTCTATAAATAGGCGTGCGTAATTTGAAGCGCTGTTCAATTTGGTATGGACGCAAACTGCATTCTTTCATTTTTAAAATCGAAGCAGCTAACTCTCCATCAGACATTTTCACTTTGGATGTTCCGTATGTATTGACATACAGACCAACAGGATCTGCAACACCAATGGCATAAGCCACTTGAACCAAAGCTTCATCACAAACTCCAGCGGATACCAGGTTGCGGGCAATGTGTCGTGTAGCATAAGCTGCACTCCTATCTACTTTACTTGGATCCTTACCAGAAAAAGCACCACCACCATGAGCTCCTTTTCCGCCATAGGTATCTACAATAATCTTTCTTCCTGTTAGACCTGTGTCACCATGTGGTCCACCAATAACGAACTTACCAGTTGGATTAACATGCAAAGCATATTTAGACTTGAACAATTTCTGAACACGAGCAGGGCATTGTTTCATTATCCTTGGAATCAAAATATCCTGTACATCTTTTTTGATTTTAGCCAACATCTTGTTGTCATCTTTATCAAAATCGTCATGCTGTGTTGAAATTACAATTGCTGTAATTCCCATGGCTTTGTGATCATCAGAATACTCAATGGTTACTTGACTTTTCGCATCAGGACGGAGATATTTCATCAATTTACCTTCTTTGCGAATGGCCGCCAATTCTCTAAGTAACATATGCGCCAATTCCAAAGGAAGCGGCATAAAATTATCTGTTTCATTGGAAGCATAGCCGAACATCATTCCTTGGTCTCCTGCACCTTGATCTTCCTTTTTCTTGCGCTCTACTCCTTGATTAATATCCGGCGATTGCTCATGAATAGCAGAGAGAATTCCACAAGAATTGGCCTCAAACATGTACTCACTCTTGGTATATCCTATCTCCTTGATTACATCTCTGGTAATGCTCTGAACATCAAGGTAGGTTTGTGATTTCACCTCACCAGCCAAAACTACTTGACCCGTTGTTACCAGTGTTTCACAAGCTACCTTAGACTGAGCATCAAAAGCCAAGAAATGATCAATAAGAGCATCAGAAATCTGATCGGCCACTTTATCTGGATGTCCTTCTGAAACGGACTCTGAAGTAAAGAAATATGACATTTTTAGTTGTTTTATTAGGTACAAATATAATTAAGGAACTGCTGTAATTTTTCTTGGAATTAAAATATTGACGCCTCCTTCCATCAAATCTATGGTCAAGGGAGTAAAACCGATAAACTCTCCATCACAATCAATAGGCCAACCTTCAGATAAGAGTGCCACAGTACGAGATTGGCGATAACTAACTGTAGGGTGTTTCAAGCGTTCACCGCGTCTCAAAAAAGGCAATTGACGCAGGTAATCAAGCAAAGAAATTTCTTCAACCATTACAATATTCAGAAGACCGTCATTGAATTGTGCTTCTGGGTCGATGCAAAGACCACTCCCGAACCAAGCGGCATTGCTTGCCGCCAACATGAAAAAACTTTGAGAAAATTCAGGCCCATTATCCAATTTAACCGTCATTTTTTTTGACTTAAAAGACAAAAAACTTTTAACGATATTCTTCTGATAGGTTAAAAAAGAACCCAACCATCGACGATCACGTTCCATTCTCTGCACCACCTCACCTCCTATTCCAATATCTGAAACATTGATACCATATCTCAAACCTCCATCAGTCTTCAAACACATTACATCACAACTTAAGGTATTCCAAGTTTCAACAGCCTCTATCAAATCATTCCAGCTCCCACGTATTTTCAATGATTTCACAAAATCATTCCCTGTACCCATTGCCAATATTCCAACGGGAACTTTAGCTTTGGTCAGCATAATTCCATTCACACATTCATTCAAAATCCCATCCCCTCCGCAAGCAACAACAGCATCAAACTTAAAATTTTCCAAATTTGATCTTACCAATTCAATGGCATGGGCCGAGTATTCAGTGTAAACAGTTACACATGAACATTGTGTTTGATTAGCCATTTGTTGACTAATCCTTTTCCACCTACGAGAATTCTTTAATCTACCATGAACAACAAAGAGCAGTTGTTTCATCGAACAACAATTTCATCAATAAATAACCAACTGGGTTCTCCGGGAGCGTCATGCCAATCAGGGCATTTTCCAATTGAGTGTGCTTGAACTTTTATGTATCTACCCTTGAAGGAATCGTGGCCTGTCTTATCCATTAACAGAACTTTTGAGGTAACTGCAAACTCCCCTGGTTCACTGGGGTGGGTTCTCTTACCAACGGAGTCAGTGTTAAATAATTTCCAGTTGTTGCCATCTATAGAGATGAAATAAGAAACTTCTTCCGGTCTAAATATCCATGCATTGGCATAATGAAACCAACGTGTGCTGATTTCCGAAATACTCTCTATTTTTCCTAGATCAATCACCATCTCCATATCTTTTCCTTGGACTGCTTGCCAATTTCCGTCTCTAAAGTTATCTCCCCCCAAGCAGCCATTCACTAGGCCATTTGCACCGCCACCCAAATACGCATTACTGGGGGTATAATTCAAGGTGATATCCTTGCCCAATGCCAAGTGATTGGCAAAAATTCGAGTCTGCCACCTTACTTGATCGCTTCCGGTATTCTTCATACCCACCTGGAGGTTGATTTTGGCATTTCGCATGATAGGAATTGGCCCGCTAACATTTACAATATCCTCAACCGCTTCAATGGACTCACTGTCAAAATGGGTTGTTGTATAAAACAACTCCATATCCTTCTGTTGCTGTTGAACCATTACCCACAATTTATCATTTTCAATCGCAGTATGAAACTGAATGGGTGTGGAAATGAAACCATACTTCACTTTTCTCTTATCTAGGAGTTGGAAAGACCTTCTTAACCTCCCTTCGAACTCCTGATAATCTCTTTTTGCAGGATAACTCCAAAGAATCTCAGACAATGCTATCAATCTTGGAAAAATCTTGCTGGTAACTTCATTCTCTGGCGCACGTTCTGTCCACATGTTACCCTCTGCGCCCAAAATCAAGTGGTGCTTATCCAAAGCCAACTCACTGGGAATAGGATCAAACTCATATACCTTCTTGGTATCGATTCCATCTAAACCGTAATCCAAGTAGCAGTGACTAGTGGGCGACATGACAACTGCATGATCGTGCTGAGCAGCCTCTAATCCGCCTTGCATGCCTCTCCACGATTGAATAACGGCTCCCGAAGGAATACCTCCTTCAAGGATTTCATCCCAACCGATAATGTCTTTTCCTTTTTCTTTTAGGTGTTTGGCAACCTCCTCAATCATCCATGTTTGCAACTCTGCCTCATTTTTTAAATGCTCATCCTTTATTCTTTTTTGACATTTAGAACAATTTTCCCACCTTACTTTTGGAGCTTCATCACCTCCAATATGAATGTAGGGAGCAGGAAAAAGAGAAACCACCTCATCCAAAACATCTTTGATAAATTTCATTGTTTCATCATTTCCAGCGCAATAAATATCCTTAAAAACACCCCATTCCGTCTCAACAGGAATTTTTTTCCCTGTACAACTTAAAAATGGATACGCGGCAATTGCAGCAACGCTATGGCCAGGCAACTCAATTTCCGGAATCACCATGATATGTAACTTGTTGGCATAATCAACAATCTCTTTTATTTGTTCTTGACTATAGAAACCTCCATAATTCTGGTCATTTACTTTTCGATATGCTCCTATTTCTGTCAATTGGGGATACTTCTTTATTTCTATGCGCCAACCTTGATCCTCCGTAAGATGCCAATGAAAAACATTCATCTTGTACATCGCCATGGTGAGTAATGTTTCTTTGATCTTCTCCGTACTCATGAAATGTCTTCCGCAGTCTAGCAATAATCCCCTATGTTTAAAATGAGGAGAATCTTCAATAACCCAAGAGTCCATTCTAAAGGAAACGTCTTCCTTACCCTTTTTCAAAGGAATCATCTGAACCAAAGTGAATACCCCATGGAGCATTCCTGAAGGTGTACTTGAAGATATCTGAATGCTGTTCTTGTCTATGTTTACATGATAAGATTCATCAACTAATATTGATGAATTTGCTTTCAATACAATACCCTTTACGTTTTCTCTTCCATTCCATTCATGAATCAATGGGAGAAAATCTCTATGTATTTTGATCTGTTCAGATAAAATTATGGCTTCATTGATGAATTGTTTCTCAGTCCAAATACCCAATTGACCATCTGTGGATTCAAAAACGTCCTTGACAGGAACGTACGCCTTACTTGGTTGTGGGATAATTTGACTCATCGAAACCACAGTCATCAAACAAAACAAAACAACAATGCTATTCTTCATTCTTATAAAATTTTTGAAGTGGATCCTCACTTTGAAGCGGAATAAAAGTTCCAAAAACACCCAAGTACCTGAATTCACCATCTCCTAATGTGATGGAATGAACAGTAAAGAAATAATACTCCTTTGATACCAGAAGTTTGGATAAGGCTTGGAAGATAAAATCTTTTTGAATTTTGACAACGTCTATCATTACAGGATCTTTGGATAGACCATCTGCATGATCATTGATTTTCTCTTGCGCAATATGCAAAAACTTTCCTTGATCAGGCTTTGTCAAGCGCGCGGCAAGGAGCAACAGGACAAAAAAACCGAAAGTAAGCAATAACCATTTTTTTTTCATAAATAGTATTTTGATACAACCAACAATCCAGCAGTCTCCGTTCTCAATCTGGCCTCTCCAAGAGAAATTTCCACACCATCTAAATCAATAATATCTTGAATTTCCGAAAGGTGAAAATCCCCCTCCGGCCCAATCAAAACATGGGGATCCTCAACCCTTCGATCTCCCCAAAGGATTTTATTTCCTTGCTCACAATGTGCAATAAATATGGATTTCCCTTTTAGCGTGTGTAGTAACTCCGGCCAACTTTGAAAAGTATTAATTTCAGGCAACCAACTTCTCTGGCTCTGTTTCATTGCTGATAACGCTATCCGCTTTAGACGATCAATAGAGTACTTAGCCTTTTCTGAATACTGGGTAACTATAATATTCAAACTTGCTATTCCCATCTCTGTTGCTTTCTCCAACATCCATTCAATTCTGTCTGATTGCTGCGTCATGGGTATATAAAGATGAACTCCACTCTCCTTTTCATTGAATGTCACATCGGACAGTGAGACAATAGATGGCTGTTTATCGTTCAAATGAAACTCAAAAAGCTGAGAAGATCCTAAACCATCTAAAAGACAAATGGTTTCACCCGGCTTGATGCGCAACGCCTTGATGTGGCGCCATTCTTCATCAGATAGGGAATTGGCACCCAATGCGATTAATTGAGGAGCATAAAAACAATGCATGGCACAATTTACAAAACATCTGTATTGAATTGCTGAAATAACAAATTTGATGCATCTTGCAGCATGCGTCTATTGATTAAAAACATACAAGAACTTTTTGGAACATTTGAAAACAATCCAGGAACGATAAAAGGACTTGAAATGAATAAATTCCCCAGCATCACCAATGCTTGGCTTGCTGCGGAAGATGGTATCATCGTAGATTATGGAAGCATGTCCGATTGGCCTGGGATCACTGATTGGGCAGATTTAACGATTGTCGATGCTGACGGCAAAATGGTCATTCCCTGCTGGTGCGATTCTCATACCCATACCGTTTTTGCCAAGGCTAGATCTCTTGAGTTTGAGGATAAAATCAACGGATTAAGCTATGAAGAAATTGCAAGTAGAGGGGGTGGTATTCTAAATTCTGCACTTGCCATGTCATTGACGAGTGAAGACCAATTGTTCGAGGATGCCACAACTAGGGTGCATAAAATGATGCACAACGGTACTGGCGCCCTCGAGATAAAAACAGGATATGGACTTGATGTTGAAAACGAACTGAAAATGCTACGGGTGATTCAACGTATTAAATCTTCAAGTCCAATCCCCATCAAATCTACCCTCATCATTGGACACGCCTTACCAGCCGATTACCATGGCCGCATGGATGATTACATTCAAATGCTTTTGGAACGACTTCTTCCAAAAGCGCAAGAAATTGGTTTTGATTTCCTGGACATTTTCTGTGAACGAGATTATTTCCAAGTTTCTCATTTGGAGCAGTTGTTATTAAAGTCAAAAGAATTAAACAAACCGGCAAAAATTCATGTCAATCAATTTTACAGCATCGGCGGTGTAGAGATGGCTATCAATCATAGTGCTTTGAGTTTAGATCATATGGAGGTTATCTCTGATCAAGATTGGGTGGCATTAAAAAATAAACCTACTCTAGTTACAGGATTACCAGGATGCTCTCTCTTCACTAAGATTCCATACACGCCTATGCGCAAATTGATGGATGAGAACATCCCAGTAGCTTTGGCCACAGATTTCAATCCTGGTTCTGCTCCCAGCAGCAATATGAATTTGATTAACAGCCTGGCTTGTATTAACATGAATATGAAGCCCCTCGAAGTGCTAGCTGCAAGCTGTCAAAATGGAGCTGCCGCCATGCAGATAGATGAATTATCAGGAAGTATTACACCGGGAAAAATGGCTAATTTCATTGTTACAAAACCTTTAGAACGATTAAGCGAGTTGTTCTACTATCTTGGTGACGACAACATTGATCAAGTGTATATAAAAGGAAACCCACTCCGGTAAGAAGTGGGTTCAGGAACACTGTTACAAAATACTATATCTTAATAATCTTAAATTCTGTTCTGCGATTGGCTTGATGCTGTTCCTCAGAACAAGGAACTGCATTTTTCCCTTCACACTCACATTGATTTACCAAATTCATTTCCCCGTATCCGCGGCCATTGATGCGTGAAGGATTGGAAATTTTTCCTTTGATATAATCCGCAGATGACTTGGCGCGCTTGTCAGATAACTTCCTATTTGATTCAGCACTACCGCGGCAATCTGTATGAGATCCCAATTCAATTTGCAT
>CAZNVU010000056.1:0-16104 GCA_964576575.1 uncultured Chryseobacterium sp. | reverse complement strand
AATGAAAACTGCTTTCATTTTCTTTAGATTTTCATCTTTTAGTTTCTCAAAAGTTGCTCTTTGAACTGTTATGATTTTTTCCATTTCAGATTTTTCGACTTTTGTTGGGTCGATGGTTGCAACTTTCTTCAATGGCGTTGCGTTGGGTTGGATAATTGTTGTTCCTGTAAAAACAAATTTACCCATCATCCATTCTTTAAAAGTATATTTAGATCCAGCCATTGTTCATTAAGGTTTGAATAGATAATTGAGCTACTTCATTTTGTGGCTTGCCAATGTAAGCCAATAGTTGCTTCTCTGTGGTGTGTCCTGTATAGGCCATGATATGGGTGTTGGGCAAATGTCCAAATTGGCACGTAGCAAATGTTCTTCGTCCAATATGTGAGGAAACCAATTCCCACTTGGGAAACTGTCCTTTGATCAAGCGCTTGGTTTTCTTGTCCATCTTGGAACCATAGACAAGTTGATTGAGCCCAACTATTTGACATACCTTTTTGATGTTTACATTGTAGCGTTGATCGGAAATACTATTTGGAAAATGACCTCCTCGCTTGTCCAAGATTTCTTTGACCATTTTAAAAATAGGGATCTCTAAAAGTTTACCTGTTTTTTGCTGCTTAATCCGTATGGCTTTGATGCATTCTGCTCCAGTTACCATATCCACCAAATCATCCTTGCTGAAATGCATAAAATCCGATATGCGCTGGGCGGTATTGCACGATATGATGAGCCAATCTTTGGAGTTCTCTAGTTCCTCCGATGGCATCGGAGTGCGGTGAATCAATTCTATTTCTTCTCTGGTAAAATAGATGTTGTGCACAGTTTCCTTCTTGGCCCTGAGCCCGTGTAATTGCGGACTGATTTCCAAATCATTTTGACCAGCATGCTTGCAGATGGTTTTAATAAATGACAACACGCGCTCAAAATAATTGGCACTCAATTTCTCTTTGCCTTTGCAATAGTCCTCAAAATCGATTCTGAATTTTTCATTCACATCCTTTAATTTCACCTTGTACTTGCGGTCCGTTTCATAGGCGATTATCTTTTGTCGTACAGATGACCATTTCTTTAAGGATTGAGCAGCAGCAGTTGATTTCTTTACAGTGATGTAATAGTCAAAATAGTCAATCAAGGTATCGGGTAATGATCCTTCTTTTTGTGGATTGCGGTGAAGGATATTGGAAAACCATTGCGTGTCGATTTTTTCTTTGTTAAGTTCTGCTTTTAGATAAGCATTTTCTAAGCGCAATCGAACATTGGACAGAGCAACAACGAGTTCTTTGAGTTCTGATGTTTTTGCGTTTTTCACCACACCCATTTTTTCGTCCCAATTTTTTATTGGGACATGAAACATTGTGCGTTGTTTGAGATCAATTTTTCGTCCCACGCGCATCCGAACATAAATGATGGCATCGCCCTCATTTTTCTTTTTTTGGATTAAGAACTGGAAAACTTTCATGGTGCAAATTTAGGTAAAAAAGACAACATTTTAGCCCACATTTAGCCCACCAAATGTTAAATTCATGCATTTTCATGCAATTTGGTACATTTTTATCTTTAACGATAAATTGATATAATTAACTGAAATTGAGTATATTGCAAAGGTTTTTAGAATTGCATGAAATTGTATGAAAAAGTGCGGTTGTGGAGCGATTATCTCTCGAACGGTTCGGTTAATTTTATCTTTGAAAATGTAGTTTTAATTGCTTTCGTAAATTCATTACAATACCGTTTTTTAATTTTACTCCATGATTAAACCCTTATTTATTTCTCCGCTAGTTTCCGCAACTAAGACCCTCGAAAAAACCAAGCGCAAAACAATCGTACAGGTCAAGCAAAAGCAAGAGGCGGATGTCGAATCGCAAGTGGTGGTGCATTGTCGTTTTACGGGAAGGTTCAATGGCGATAAAGTCAGGGTGTGGAAATCAACTTTCCTTGTGGCGAGAGATTCAGAGCACCGCAGTGAGCTGGTGAGTGCATTCAATGTTTCTATGTATCCAGAATGGACCATTCTGAAAAAAGGAGTAGTGCTGAATTTCACCCTAATTTTTACAGGTCTTCCCAAATCTTGTCGCTCGTTCGACTTTTTAGAAATCATACCACAGCCGGGTGGTTTTGTCAAACGAAACATCGCCCGAAACCAAACTGATGTTTATCGGATTGTGATTTAATCGAACTGATGGTTGGTTCTTTTGGGTGAACGGAAACCGATGGTTTTTCCATCTCATTAAAAATGTATGCTCTTCACATTTATTCGTACTTAAATGTTTGTTGTAGATTCGTTTATTCGCACTGAAAAGTGTATTGATATAATTTTGTAAGAAGAGATCTATTTTTCTCCCTTGTTTGATTTCTGTTTTTAACTCCCTTAATTTTGGAATGAAATCCAAAAAAATGGCAATAATTTTGGAATTGAATCCAAAAAAATGGCAATAATTTTGGAATTGGATTACGCTTGCGTTTGTTATTTCATGATAGTCAGGTAGTTACTGAGCCAATGAAGAAAAGACTTTTTACCGAACAATATGAGTGAATTCCTAACCGATCAAAACTAAAAAAGCCCCTCCGTTGAGGGGCTTCTTTATTCCTTAACCAAAACCTATTACTCAGAACGAGTAAAATCTAGTACTATTCTAAACGCATAAACCTTACCATTGTTGCAAGGCAATTGCAAAAAAAATCTAAAATCAAACTTCGCACTTTCCTCGAGCACAACTTGAACTTACAAACAGATAGCCCAGCAATCCTCCATATCCTGTGCTGATGAAAGGATTGGAGCTGATCATGCAATGTCCGGATTGACATCCTACCAATCGGTAATATAAAAATCCCAATAATGCCCCGATTAAAATGGCGCGAAGGTTTCGCTGGTGCCTGATAACAAATGTTTTCATATTCTTTGCACGTTGTTTTATTGTTCAACGCAGCAAAATTGATGTGCTAAGGTGATTCTTTTTGGTGACCTGTATCACCACTAAATATTTCATACCACATTAATCCGAGTGCCACCAATCCTCCGTAGGTTAATATCTTGAAATGGTTGTAATACCCGCTCCACACACCCAATAGGAAATGTATGTTCATGGTTATAAAAACAAAGATTAATAACCATTCTCTTCCGCCCCGCCATGTCCAGTTTCGGTGTTTGGTCCAATAAGGCGCCATCAACCAAGCAAAACCAGGAATCATCATTAAAAATGCATAGTGCTGCTGGTGTGGGAAAATCAAGGGAATCAACATGAGCAAATAGGCCCACTCTCGAAAATGATTTTCGTCCTTTCCCTCATCAAATGGCTTGCTGCGCAATATCCAAAGAAAAGAGAATATCAACGCTAGTCTGCTCAATAGGCTGATCCATTTCACGGTTTGCATGTCACAATCCACGATGTGCCTGCGATAGGGAAGGATGTGCAAATCATCACATTGCGCATGAAACAAAATGCTGGTCAAGGTGGTCATGGAATGGAAACTTCTTTCCGATGTGTCCATGATGTGCTCAGCATTGGTTGGGTTTAACAACTGCCAGCGGCTCTTGAGCAAATCTGAATATTGTGTTGTGTTTTGATACAAATAGGGCAGGGCAAGATAGCCTGCACTTAAGGCAAGGGTTGCAATTGCTGCTTTCCATTTTTTACGGTAGGCCAGATAAGGTACAACCACAATGGGTAAAACTTTAACTACAATACCCCAAGCCAACATGGCGCTGCCCAAGAACGACTTTTGTTTAAAGATCAAATCCAATCCTTTAAGTGATAAGAAAAGCATGAGTATGGTCATTTGCCCCAAGTGCAAATTGTCCCGCAAGAGTCGAACGTTGATCAACACCAAGAAAAATCCGAACATCCAACGCTTTCTTGTTGTGAGGTTGGAAATGTCTAAACGATCTAAAATGATTTTCCAAATTTCAATGAGGAGAATCACTTGAGCCATCAGCCAAATCAATTTGATCCAGAAATTGGGCAATGCTTGAAACAGTGAAATCAAACTCAAAAAAGTGATGTCATAAAAGTAATGGTACCACTCATGGTACAATTGGGTGTAGGGATTAAGACCGTTTGACCAATCGCGCGCTGCAGCAATAAAAATATCAAAGTCGTTCTCTGTTCTTGCTTCAATGAATAGAATAGGCAAGGTTGCCAAAAAGATGACAACATTGGGATGCCGAAGCTAGAGGGTTTTGAGCATGAATTCAAAAAGTCTTTGTATGAGCAATAATACGCCAGAACTGTCACAGAATTGGACAGGCTGTCGGGAGTGCGGCAGTTTCTATGACAAATCTGTCACACATGTTAGGGTGTGGACGGAACGGAACAGGTTTTGAAAGGGGCGGGAAAAGAATAATTCAAAACATTATGAGTAAAATAATTGGAATTGACCTTGGAACTACAAACTCTTGCGTTGCCGTTATGGAGGGTAACGAACCAGTAGTGATCGCCAACAGCGAAGGCAAAAGAACTACTCCATCGATTGTGGCATTTGTTGACGGGGGCGAGAGAAAGATTGGAGATCCCGCCAAGCGTCAAGCCATTACTAATCCTACTAAAACGATATATTCAATCAAGCGTTTTATGGGTTCTAGTTACACGGAAACGGAAAGAGAGGTGTCTCGTGTGCCTTATGCTGTCGTAAAAGGTGACGGAAATACCCCACGTGTTAAGATTGATGATCGCAACTATTCACCTCAAGAGATCTCTGCCATGATTCTTCAAAAGATGAAGAAAACGGCTGAGGACTATTTGGGTCATGAAGTCTCGGAGGCGGTAATTACCGTCCCTGCTTACTTCAATGACGCACAACGTCAAGCTACAAAAGAGGCCGGAGAAATTGCAGGTCTTGCGGTAAAACGCATCATCAACGAACCAACAGCAGCTGCATTGGCTTATGGCTTGGACAAAAAGTCTCAAGACATGAAGATTGTGGTATTTGACTGCGGTGGTGGTACCCATGACGTTTCTGTTCTTGAATTGGGTGATGGCGTGTTTGAAGTTTTGTCCACAGATGGTGATACACACTTGGGAGGTGATGACTTTGACCAAGTGATCATTGATTGGTTGGTTCAAGAGTTCAAGAATGACAATGGCAATATTGACTTGTCAAAAGATCCAATGGCATTGCAACGTTTGAAAGAGGGTGCAGAAAAAGCCAAAATCGAGTTGTCCTCCGGTACAAGTACTGAAATCAACTTGCCTTACATCATGCCTGTGGACGGTGTTCCCAAGCACTTGGTGAAAACATTGACCCGCGCTAAGTTTGAGCAATTGGCGGATAGTTTGATTCAGCGCACCATCGCTCCTTGTGAGTCGGCATTGAAGGCTGCAGGGTTGCGTGTGACGGATATCAACGAAATTATTTTAGTGGGTGGTTCAACGCGTATCCCTGCAATCCAAGAGGCAGTGAAGAAATTCTTTGGCAAGGATCCGTCAAAAGGAGTTAACCCAGATGAGGTTGTTGCCATCGGAGCTGCTATTCAAGGTGGTGTATTGACAGGAGAAGTGAAAGATGTGTTGTTGTTGGATGTGACGCCACTTTCTTTGGGTATCGAAACCATGGGAGGTGTGTTCACCAAGTTGATCGACGCCAATACAACGATTCCTACTAAGAAATCTGAGGTGTTCTCTACAGCAGTAGACAACCAACCCAGCGTGGAAATCCATGTATTGCAAGGAGAGCGTGCCATGGCTAAGGACAACAGAACCATTGGTAAGTTCCACTTGTCAGATCTTCCTCCAGCACAAAGAGGTGTGCCACAAATCGAAGTTATTTTTGACATCGATGCCAACGGTATCATCAACGTAAGTGCATTGGATAAGGCTACCAATAAAACGCAAAGCATCCGCATCGAAGCCTCTTCAGGATTGAGCAAGGAGGAAATTGAGCGGATGAAAAAAGAAGCAGAGATGAATGCAGAAGCCGATAAAGTAGCCAAAGAGCAAGCTGATATTGTGAATCAGGCGGATTCATTGATTTTCCAAGTAGAGAAGCAATTGAAAGATTCTGGTGATAAAATCCCTGCGGATAAGAAAGGCGAAATCGAAACGGCTTTGGCTGATTTGAAAAAGTCACATGCAGAGAAGAATTTGGACGCCATCAAGAGTGATATGGACAAGTTGAATACCATCTTCCAAGCGGCTGCGCAAGATATGTACAGTCAAGGCGGCAATGCAGGAGATGCAGGGCAAGGCCAATCGGGAAGCAATGGTGGAGATGGAGAAGTGACTGATGTTGACTTTGAAGAAGTAAAAGACGACAAAAAGTAAAGTTTTGTTTTAAAATGTAAAAAGGCTGTCAACATTGACGGCCTTTTTTTGTTTAGTCCATTAGTAAAATACATTTGAGGGATGAACACAGAAAGGAAGAGCGTTTGGATAATTGCGGCAGTTGGATTGTTGGTAGCGCTCAGTCTTTGGGCTGTATCACAATTGCGTTTTAATTACGATTTCGAAGCGTTTTTTCCACAGGACGATCCTGCAACAGATTTTTATTTGGCGCATCGCGATAAGTTTGAATCTGACTTGGATTACTTCATCGTTGTTTTAGAAAATAAAAGCGGCGTTTTTGATTCAAGCTTCTTGGCCAAGGTGGATGCCCTGAATGACTCCTTGAAAAAAATAGAGTACATCAATGAATGCGTTGGGCCAACACAATTGATGGATGTGGTGAAAGATCCTGTTTTTGGAGGTTTTTTTCAATCGCCTTGGTTGGATTACCGAAATCCTGAGGGATATGCAATCGATAGTACACACATTTATGGTATAGGTCAATGGGTAGGCATCTTCTTTTCACCTGATGGAAAATCGGTGGCCATTAACATGAAGCATGAACAAGGATTGGCAGTGAAGAAGTGTGATGTATTATATGACAATATTCAGAATACGGTTGGACAGTTCCAATTTGATGGGGTTCATCTCATTGGACGAGCCAAAGGTCAAAAGCTATTGGTGGAGTTGATGATCAAAGAATTGGTCATGTTTGTTGGATTGTGTTTGATCTGCACAGTGATATTCCTTTACATCGCATTTAGATCTTTCTGGGGAATCGTCATCCCTGCGGCGGTAGTCTTTTTGTCCATCTTGTTCACCATGGCCTTTATGCAAATATTGGGCAAGGACGTAGATGTAATGGTAACCATCATGCCCACCATTTTGTTTGTTGTTGGGATGAGTGATTCTGTGCATGTTTTGACCAAATACATGAACGAGTTGCGGGAGGGTAGCGATCCAAAGACAGCGTTGAAGAAGGCTTTGAAAAGTATAAGGCTGGCAACATTTTTAACAGCGGTCACCACAGCCATTGGATTTTTGACATTGATATTTTCTAACATCAAACCCATTTCTGATTTTGGATTGTACACCAGTGTGGGCGTTTTGCTGGCTTACGGTTTAACTTTTACATTATTACCAGCCATGATCTTGGTGATTAAACCAACACAGATGCAGGTGTATGCCTTGCGGGAAGATTTTTGGACAAAGAGGCTGCATCGATTTTTTGCTTTTGTCTTGCGCCGCAGGAAGTGGATTATAGTTGGAGCTGCAATTAGTATTGGAATCAGTTTTTGGGGGATATCCATGATCAAGGTAGACAACTTGATGTTGGAGGATTTGCGAGACAACAATCCGTTGAAGCAGGATTTTAACTTCATGGATGAGAAGTTTATTGGATGCCGACCCTTTGAATTGAGTGTCTCATTGAAGCCAACAGCGGCAATCACCGATACCATTACACTCAAAGAATTGGATCGATTGGATGAATACTTAAGAAAAGAATATGGTGTTGGCGCATTGTTTAGTTGGTGTGAAATGGTGAAGTCCGCCAACAGAACCTTAAATGGTGGAGATGATAGTTATAGACGGATACCGGCAGACGACAATGAGATGCAGCAAATTGTAAGATATGCCAAAAGCAAACAAGCGCAGTCGCTGGTGAAGTTGGTTTACAATGAGGATAGCAAAACATTGAGGGTTACCGGAAGATTACCCGATAAAGGCAGGAAGTATTACGAAGAAAAGAACGCTCAGCTAGATGGTTTTTTGAGGAATAATTTTACGCAGCTTGAATCAACTACTTTAACAGGAACAGCGATGTTAATGGACATCAACAATGCCTATTTGGTGGATAATACGATTTTGGATTTGTTCTTGTCTATCTTGGTTATTGGTTTGGTGATGGGTGTGGTATATAAGTCTTGGCGCATGGTTCCGATGACCATTATTCCTAATTTGTTGCCGTTGATTGTTATCGGTGGATTGATGGGTTTTTTGGGTATTCCTTTGAAAGTGTCAACCTCTATCGTCTTCAACATAGCTTTTGGAATAGCGGTGGATGATACCGTGCATTTTTTGGCGCGTGTTCGAACCTTGGGAATGGAAGGTTATTCAAGGATTTACGCTGTGAAGCGCACATTTATGACTACCGGAAAGGCCATGATTGTGACCGGATTGATATTGACGGCTGGTTTTTCTACATTGATCTTCTCAGAATTTTTAGGAACATTTTATATTGGCTTTCTAATTTCATTGACATTGTTGGTGGCTATTTTAATGGAGTTAACCATCACTCCATTGCTGTTGATTTGGACAAAACCCAAAAAAGATTAGATAAATTTGTGAAGTGTTAAAAAATTTCTATATTTGTAGCATTAAGAATGAACACTATGAAAAAAATCTTTACACTGATTGCAGTAATTACATTGGCTGGCGGAGTTTCAGCTCAAGGAATCTTGGACAATTTGAAATCTTCACCTTGGACTTTCAGTCTTGGATGGGCGGCTATCGATGATGATGGACGTGCATTTGAGAAGATGTTGGATGTTAAGGAAGGTTGGAATTACAATTTGTTTCCATCACGCATCAGCGGAATGAAGAAGATGAACGACAAGTTTTCTTTGGATTTAGGTTTTACATATGTCAACTATGACGCTAAGTTCAGAAACGGTGAGCAAGTAGAGGGTTCTGAAGAAGGAACGCTTTGGGCTTTGGATGCAAATACACGTTACAATGCTTTCAGAAAAGGTAACTTTGAAATTCAAACTGTTCAGGGTCTTGGTTTCACCAAGCGTGATCCAGGTTTAGATCCAAATATGATTACGTTGAACACAGGTTTGTCTTTCAACTATTGGATCAAGGAAGATTGGGGAGTTTCTTTGAACTCTCAAGCTAAGTGGGGAGTTACGAACTTGATGGATGGTGGAAGCTATCTTCAGCATGGTATCTCTTTGTTCTACGTAGCGAAGTAATATTTTTCAAAACTTAAAGCGCGGATTGTATCTTAATGCAACCGCGCTTTTTTTTTCAATACCATGCGTTTAATTTGGTTTCTTTTTTTAGTCTTTTCGCTGCAATCCTGCACCAAATCCAAAGACGTTTATTACTTCTATGGATTGGGTAATGAGAAAATGGATGTTGCAGTCACTGAAGTGGACAATCCCATTATTCAGAAAGGTGACCAATTAAGTATTTTTGTCAATAGTTCCAATTTGGAGTTGGCCACGTACTTTAATATGTCCAATTTTTCTGCTGTTCAGTTGAATAATACGCAACAGTTGCAATCGGCAAATCCTATATTGGGTTATATGGTGGAAGAGGATGGGCAGATTAGTTTCCCCAAATTGGGAAAACTAATGGTCGCGGGTATGCGTAGAAAAGAGTTGCAAAGCTTGTTGGAGAATCAGTTAAAAGATTTTATTAAAGATCCAGTTGTTTCAGTACGTTGTATTAATTTCCGAGTAACCGTATTGGGTGAGGTAGCAAAACCTGGAACTTATCATGTTCCCTATCACAATTTGAATATTCTTCAAGCATTGGGCTTGGCAGGTGATCTAACCATCAATGGTGTTAGAAATGAAGTTGTCATGATTCGAAAAGTTGAGAATGGAGAGCAGAGTGTGGTTTTGGATTTGACTTCTAAAGATTTGATGCGTAGTCCTTATTACTATATGCAGACAGGCGATGTTTTGTATGTAAGACCCAACAGGACGAAAATCAATACGAGTAGTACTTTTTTTCAGGTTTGGCCTACAGTGGTTAGTGCAATAACGCTGCTGGTTCTGGTGGTCACTAATGTAAAATAGAGAGATGGAAGAACGTTGGAAATCAGATGGAGAATCGGACATCAACTACTTGGAGGTTGTTAGAAATACGATGAAGGCATATTGGCCGCTATACGCCATTTTTATATTGGGTTTTTTGGCTGTTGGTTATCTTTTTATGCGCTATAATTCTCCAACGTATTCAATCGGATCAAAAATATTGATCAAGGACGAGAAGAAGACAGGAGTCGGAAGTGCGAGCTCTCTGCTCAGTGAGTTTGATTTGTTTGGCGGTAAAAAGATAGTTGAGAATGAATTAGAGATTTTAAAGTCAAGGCCGATTGTTGAGGTTGTTGTGGGCAAGACACATTGTAACATTTATGTTTTTCGCGATGGGAAGGTGCGGGATGCGATGCAAGGTCCAGATTTCCCATTGGAATTCATCCCCTTATATCCAGATAGTGTAGTTGACGCAAAGAAGGTGCTGGACATCAAGTATGATGGAAATGCTTTGATTATCAATGAAGAACCTTATCCAGTGAAAGATTCTATATTGTTGAATAAAGGCAAGGCAAGTGAATCCTTTCTTGTGCGTGTTGACTTGAAAAGGATAGGGAAACTAGCCAATGAAAGTTATTTTGTTCATACCCAGAGTATCAAAAGTGAGGTGAAGAGTATCCTAGACGAGCTATCATTGGCCACCACCAATAAAAATACTAGTGTGATTGAATTGCGCCTGGAGTGTAAGAATGTTAAAAGAGGGGAACAAATATTGGATTATTTGGTAGATGCATACGCGAACGCTGCCATCACTGATAAACGACAGATAGCTGAGTTTACGTTAAGGTTTATAGAAGATCGTTTGTCATTGGTGACATCTCAGTTGGATTCGGTAGAGCGCGATATTGAGTCTTATAAGGTCAAAAACGATATATTTGATTTGAGTCAGCAAGGAAGGCTTTTTTTAGAATCAGTAAAGGATCAAGATGGTGAGCTGAATAAACTTCAAATTCAACTTGATGTTGTCAAGGATATTGAGACTTATGTAAAAGGAAAGGGAGTGCATCCTGGGAATGCGCCCTCATTGGTGGGGATTAATGAACCATCGCTTTTAAGTTTGTTGTCACGGTTGTATGAACTTGAGGGTAACTATAGCAAGCGAAAGGTTACTGTTGGTTCTAGAGATGAAGGTTTACTTGGTATGGAGAGTGAGATAGCTGAAATTAAACAATCCGTCATGGAATCTGTAGTTTCAATCAAGAAAAATCTTCAAATGTCCCAGGATAGATTGAGAAACGATTTGCGTTTAAAAATGGGCTCATTAACGTCTCTGCCAGGAAAGGAGAGATTGCTTTTGGACATAAGTAGGCAACAAGCCATAAAGAACGCGATTTATACGTTTTTGCTTGAGAAACGTGAGGAGAGCGCGATTTCATTTGCTTCAACCGTTTCGGATGTGCGCATGATTGAGCCAGCTCAAGGCGATCTGAAACCCATTAGACCAAAGAAAATTATTGTTTACGCTTTGGCCTTGCTGCTGTCGTTGATTATTCCGAGTGTAATCATTTACTACAAAGAAGTACTAACAGGTAAGATTAAGTTTAGGACTGATATTGAACGCAGAACCAAACTGGCAGTTTTAGGTGAGGTATTGCAGGGTGAGGATAGCTCAGATTTTATAATATCCTCAGATAATAGAAGTCCTGTTGCTGAATCTCTGAGAGCAGTCAGAAGTAAGATGAGTTATTATCTCAATACCAAACAGTCACACGTAGTGTTGCTATCATCGTGTTTGCCAGGTGAAGGAAAGTCATTTATAACCACAAATTTGGGTTTGAGTTTAGCTTTGATGGGAAAGAGAACGGTTGTGATTGCAGCAGATATGAGAAAACCTCGATTGCATAAAGCGTTTGGTGTTGCGGGTAGTACAGGATTATCTCAAGTGTTGGTAGGTAAGTTACCTTGGAGAGAGGCGGTGATTAATACAACTTTTGAGAATTTGGATATATTACCTCCTGGACCTATTCCACCCAATCCAGCGGAATTGCTGCTGAATGGAACTTTTTCAAAAATGATTGAAGAGATGAAAGAGGTTTATGATTATGTGTTGATTGATACTCCTCCGTTGGGATTAATTTCTGATGCTGAGATAATGGCTGAGCATGCTGATTTGAGTTTGTTCGTTGTTCGTCATGATTATAGTTTGAAGGAAGCGGTAGATAAGATTTTGGGGCCGATTAACAATCAATCAAAATTTTGGCCAGCCGCAGTTGTTTTTAATGGATTGAAGACAAGAGGGATGACCAATTATGGTAAGGGTTATGGTTATGGTGGAGGCTACGGTGCTGGTTATGGTTACTCATATGTAGAAGATTCTAAAGCCTAAAAAAGATGAAGAAAGTTGCATTGATAACGGGAATTACCGGCCAGGATGGTTCCTATTTAGCTGAGTTACTCCTCGAGAAGAACTATGAGGTGCATGGAATGATACGCCGATCATCTTCATTTAATACGGGACGTATTGAACACCTATATCTAGAAGGTTGGATTCAAGATATGCACCAAGAGCGCAAGTTGGAGTTGCACTACGGGGACATGACCGATTCTAGTTCAATAATTAGGATAATTCAGCAGATTAGGCCAGTTGAGATTTACAATTTGGCAGCACAAAGTCATGTGAAAGTTTCTTTTGAAGTTCCAGAGTATACTGCGGAATCAGATGCCGTAGGCACTTTAAGAATTTTAGAGGCTGTCAGGTTGCTGGGATTGGATAAAAGTTGTCGTATTTACCAAGCTTCAACTTCAGAATTGTATGGTAAAGTTCAAGAAGTTCCCCAATCTGAGGAAACACCTTTTTATCCTCGATCACCCTATGGTGTGGCCAAACAATATGGTTTTTGGATTACAAAAAACTATCGGGAATCTTATGGCATGTTTGCAGTAAACGGTATTTTGTTTAATCATGAGAGTGAAAGACGTGGAGAGACATTTGTTACCCGAAAAATTACTATGGCAGCTGCACGAATAAGCAAAGGTTTGCAAAAGAAGTTGTATTTGGGTAATTTGAATGCACAGCGGGACTGGGGGTATGCTAAGGACTACGTAGAGTGTATGTGGTTGATGCTGCAGCACCGTACACCAGAAGATTTTGTTATTGCCACAGGTGAGATGCATAGCGTGAAAGAGTTTTGTGAGTTAGCTTTTAGAGAAGTTGGAATTTCTTTGTCTTGGTCAGGGACTGGAATTGATGAAAAGGGAGTTAATGAAGTAACGGGTGAAGTTATTATAGAAGTCGATCCTAAATATTTTAGACCGGCTGAGGTCGATCAATTGTTAGGCAACCCATCAAAAGCGAAAACATTGTTGGGTTGGAATCCTACTAAAACAAGTTTTCAAGATTTGGTGAAGATTATGATGGCTCACGATTTAAAGCTGTTATAGAGCAAAATTGAAATGGTAGATCGGATAGTAGATGTTGTAAGAAGAAATTTTTTTTTATTAGGTGTAACAGCCTTTCCGGGTTTCCACAAATTAGTTGTTCTTTTTGCCGTCAATCAAGTAGATAGTGTATATGCGACTGCTGATTTTATAAACGACACTTTCATTCTTTACCTTCTTGGTTATTATACCGTTTTTAATTGGTCCAATTTTATTTTGGCCGATATGATGAAACTTCCCAAGGCAAAGCACGATGTTTTTTTTGGGAGAATCGCAGGATTGTCATTGTTTACAAATATTCCCATTTTTATTGTTTTGTATGTTCTTTTTCAATTGGGCTGGATTTCTGATTTGTACGGATTTGGTTTTCTTCTGATTACATGGTCTTATCATCAATTGTGGAGGCATTACTTCATTGCTAGGAAAGGATATCAAAATTTATTTATTTCAGATTTTATAGTTTTGGTGTTTACAGTTTTGGTGATTGTTGTGAGTAGCAAATGTCAATTGAATAGATACGCTATGATGTCAATTCCAGTGGTAATGGTTCCAATATTTTTTAAGGTATTAAAACCAGTCATCGTAAGAAAAAGATTGAATCTACGCGTATTGAGGAGAGCCATGAATTATACCTTAATCAATTTAAGCACCGGTGGTGTCCAATTGATTTTTGCACCTTTAAGTCATCAGCTTTTAAGTGCTGAGCTAACGAGAATAATTGGGTTCACAACAAATATAGCAAGTGTCGCCTTGCTGATACCGCGCGCATTGTCTTTTCAGTTTATTCCGCTGCTATCTGAAAAGTTGCGTCAAAGTAAGCGAGCGTTTAGTGAGTTGTTTTTGTTGTTTTCCAGAAAGAATAATCAATCAATTTTGTTAATGTTGCTTTTGGGTTTTACAATCGGTTTGTATACTGGGTTGGTTGCAAAGCAAGTTCCACTTGAAATGTTGGTTTTGAGTTTTGCTGTGTTTATGAATCTGCTATTCGGTCAATTTGCTGCACCGCCCTCTAATGTTTTAGTAGTCAAATCAAAGAGTGATTACTTGCTCATAGCTAATGTTGTTTCCTTTGTGGTTGTGGTAATGGAAATGTTGCTAATTCTTAGCACGGATATGGATCCGATGAACAAAATGTTTTCTATGATTGGCTTCAATATTTGCATTGGGTTGATTCGTTATGTTTATCTTTTATCTCTTGTAAGAAGGATGTTGTGAGTTTTTTGGGGTTTACGTAGGTTAGAGAAATTATTTTTATGAAGTTGACAGAAAATAATAAAGGAAGAACTTGGTATGTCTTAATGACGATGCTTGTTTTCTCTATTTGTGTCAAACTATTTTTTTCAATAGTCATTAAGGAGTATAGTGAGGATCAGGATAGTACTTATAGAATTGTGTATTATTTGGCCGATCTACCGGTGTTGTTCTTATCTGTTTTTCACATCATTGTTTCACGTCGTTATTTTAAGCAGGAGTACTATTTGAAGGTGATGAAAACGCTCTTCGTGATGTTTGTTTTAGTGATTTTGGCTGTAGTAAGTTCTATGTCAAAAGGGGTTAGTATGATCACTGCTGTTAATTCACAATTGAAAATTTTTCTTCCCATTTTGATGCTGATTGGATTTAATATGTTTCCATATAGGGCAAGACTTAATCGTGGAGTAGGGGTAATGACTATTATAGTTCTGCTGATAAGTCTTTATGCATTTTTATTTTTGGAGCCAAGCAGGAATAGAGATGCATTTTATTGGCCCATTTATTTTTCAGGTCTCCATACGCATGCTTATGTGGTTTTTGCATCTTTTGTATTTATTCACTTTTACTTTTTTTCGATTGCAAGAATGAGAAAACTTACTTTACTTGTCAGTTTCTTGTTTGCTTTGATACTTGGATATGGATACGGAGTTAGAACTTCTTTGATGTGTCTGGTGACTTATTTATTTGTTTTTTATGCCAATAATGGAAAATGGTTTTTAGTTAAGAAGTCGAGTATTTTATTTGGATTGTCCTTTTTTCTAATTGTGTTTCTATTTTTTATAGCGGATAACATTGATTTGCTAACTTTTGATGGTTTTAGTTCTGGAAGATTGTCGGAGTATGTTTCACGTTTTGAGTTCATTCGGAATAGGGATGTGATGGGAACTGTATTTGGTTCAGGTGCTGGTTCTGATATTATGTATTCAGAGACTTGGTGGTGGGAGGACAAGGGGTCTCACAACGATTATCTTACGCTAATCATCGAGTTTGGATTTCTTTATTTGCTGCTCTTCTTGATGTTCATTAGACGTTTGATTAAGTTGTTTAGTGGTAATTTCACAGCTTATGGTGTTTTCGGGGCTTATTTGATTTCATCTTTGATTAGTAACGGGTTTATGTTTAGACCCATGGCGGCATATGTTTTGTTTTTATCCTTGATCAGTATAAATGTTTTTCTTTCTAATCAAGCGCGTCAGAATGGAGATCACTCATTGATTTCTTCATGAAAATTACACATTCCAGGAGTGTTCATTCATCAAGTAAAGACTATCTTTGGTTAATAATCGTTTTAGATACTCATGGTTTCAATAATGTGAGTTGACAAGGAAAAAAGATTGATTGATGCGGAATGTATTGATAGTAACCAACATGTGGCCAAATGAACACAA
>CAZNVU010000055.1:0-16113 GCA_964576575.1 uncultured Chryseobacterium sp. | reverse complement strand
AATGGATCCAATGTAGGAATGCGGGAACCATTCAATGTAGTTTTTACATATCGGTCTCCAATTCCCCTTACCGTGATTAAACCCCCTGATGTAGATACACCTGAAACCCTGGCAATGGCATTCACCACGTTTTGGTCTCCTGTCTTTTTCATGGTTTCAGAGGAAATGTAATCAATGGTAGTTGCTGAGTTCATCTTCACTTTTTCCATGTAAGTATCATTGGACTTAGCCACTTTACCAACAATATCTAGTCCTTTTACAACATATGAACTGCTGAACAATGTTATATTGCTTACAAGCGTTTGGTTGTTAGATAAGACAATGGTGTCTACAGTAGTCTTGAATCCAGTCATCACATAATTAATGGTGTATGGTTTGCTATTTGGAATCGCCAACTCATACAATCCATCAAAGTCAGTTTTTGAAAGTATGGACTGATTTTCAATTACCACCACAACAACTCCAAATACGGGTTCTCCTTTCTCATCGGTTACTTTGCCTTTAAGTATTCCTTGAGCAATGGTAATGGTGGATATAGAAATGAGAATAAAGAAGGAAAGGAGACCTCGCATGGATTTATTTTTTGATGAAGGATAGTTTTTGAATGTGACCGTCATTGTTGATGTTAACGGTATATAGGCCGGCAGCCAAATGTGCTACATTCAATGTTAGATTGGATTGTTGCGTATTCTCAGAAAGTACCAAAGATCCGGTGGTGTTGTAAATATTGATTTGTCCAATGGATTGTTTCATGTTGTTTTTAAGAACAACGAAATCTGTTGCGGGATTTGGGAAAATGCTCATGCTGTTTTGATGACTTATGTAAGAGATTCCATTGGGCATATCTGGAGTACTTTCAAAAACCAATGTGCTATCAGTGAATTCTCCTGTCTCTGGATTTTCAGCTACAAAGATTTCACTTCCGCCAACTTGTGGTGTTCCCAATTGTAGATTCAATTTGAATGAGAAAATGCCATCTGTTGTGAATTGTCCAAGCAAAACCATGTTGCTGGCAGTTACTCCTGTTACTCCTCCCAATGCGGCAATGGTGCCGTTGGTGGTTACAAAATCAGAACCTGGTGTTTGGTCAAACAAATCGAGTTCTGAGCTAATACCAAGCACATTTGGATTGATTGGAGTGCCCGGCATCATACCATCAGCCGCATCGGTTCCTGTTACGGGCAATCCCATGGCTGGTGTGATATTGGCAATGAGACCGTCGTTATTGCCAATGGTACCATCCGTGTCTTCTGTTTTAAGCACGCCCATTTTTGTAGCTGCTACTCCACCCACAGTTAGGTATGTGTCAATCAATTGGGTGTTTTTCTTGGTATTGTTTACGCTTGTTCCTTGGTAAACAGCTACGCCGTAGTTGGGGTCGTTGAAAAACGAAGTAGTGGTATGAATCTCCAGTGGATGACTGCCACTTCCAAACATTTGAATGAAACTATAGCCATCTTGTAAATCGGCATATACCCTGTAAGTAGTTGATCCCACGTGCAGTGGATAGGTGGCAAAATTGTCAGCTGCATCAATTGAGTCAGCTGCATCTGAGATGTAGTATTTTTCTACAACGATGCCCTGTAATCCTTGAGCTTGTGCATTTTGATTAGTAAGCCCTACCATAAGGCTTAATCCAGTGAAAACGGTGTAAATATTTTTCATGATTTTATTTTTGTTTGTTCCTCTTTTTTTTCTTTTCTTTTTTTGTAGTTCCTTTTAGCAGGGGACATAGAATTTCACCTTGCTGAGGTTTATCCCAGACGTATTTGATTGAATTCCCTTGTGGAGTGCCAATCATGATATTCAATTCATAATCCAATTCTCCCGCAGTAGTCAATTGTGCAATCAATACATAGTTGGTCCCGAGAGAGTCAACTCCTATGGAGCCTTTTCCGAGGCATGCCCATGCACCATTGTTGATTTGTAAATGATTGGAATTGGTGACCATCATTAAATGCTTAGATGTGGAGTCCAATTGGAAGAGATTGACAATTGGCAAGTCATTTGAGACAAGCATACCATCGCGCTCTTTCAAGCTGTATCCCATCCATTTTGTATCATTCATCAAATAGCTATCTTCAAACTTTTTAAAAAGCAAGTTGTCATCTAGGTCAAACTTTTTGGGCACACCTATAAAACTTTCTCCAGCTGCACCAGCGGTAAACCAAGAGTCTAACAATGTGATGTTTTTAGAAAGGCTTCTTTCAGGTATTACATTGGGATAAGTATTTCCAATTCCCGCGTGATTGAAGAAGGGGGCTTCTGATTGGAAAGTCAATGGATGAGCCATTGTCCCATAGGCGGCTTGGAAACGATAACCTGGAGACAAGTCCAAGTATATTCTATAAGTTTTTGAGTTTGTTTTTAATTCGCCGCTGAGATTCCCTGCGCGATTGTCCATTTCATTGGATTGATAGTAGTGCTCAATATAAATACCATCAAGGCCTTCAAAAGTTTGAGCCCCAATGACGGATGTCAAAAGAAGAAAAAATGCGAGTAGCGTCGATTTCATGGTGTTTATCTTGAAATCATAAAGGATTCTGTTTCTGTTCCAATGATGATATTGTAAATCCCATTGGCCCAATCACCCACATTCAATTGCACACTGCGCTCTATGATGCCATCATACATTGTTTGTCCCAATTGATTGACAACTATGAGTTTGTTGTTCAAATTATTTTGGTTAGCGCTTATGGTGATTCTTTGGTTTGCAGGGTTGGGGAAAAGTTGAAGGTACATGGCTTTGTTTTCTGTTATGTTGGTACTTATTTCTCCATCGCAGTTTTCGTCAATGTCATTGTCAGGAATTTCAATTGCATTGGGATTGATGCTGTTATTGGTATCATCGCAGTCTGTATTCAATTCAGTTCCACACGCCGCCATATTGTTACTCCCAAAGCCATCTAGATCTAGGTCTTCAAAAAGAATAGCGGTGTCATCACAATCTTCGCTGTTGTCAACAAATCCAATGATTGGAGCACATGCGAAAGTCGCATTGTTGGCATCGCCATAGCCATCAGCATCACTATCAGCAAAGTAGGTATTAAGTACAAACTCATCTATTTCATCATTGCAGTTGTCATCCAAATCATTGCAGAATTCTGATTGAAATGGAAATACGGATGGGTCATTGTCGTTACAATCTCCTGTCTGCGTTTCACCACATGCAGAGAGGTTTTCGCTCCCGTAACTATCGCTATCCAAGTCTTCAAATAGGATTAAATTGTCGTCGCAATCGTCCCCATTGTTAACATAACCGAACGGCATGTCACATGCAAGCATGATCTCATCAATGTTTCCAAAACCGTCCATATCTGTATCGATATAGAAAGTGTTCTGAACATACTCGTCTATTTCACCGTCACAATTGTTGTCGGTTTCGTCACAAGCTTCATTTGCGCCAGGAAAAATGGATGCATTGTTATCAAGACAATCGTCGGCATTATTTACAAATGAAACGATTGGATTGCAAAGGAGAAGTGAATTGTCGGGTGTTCCAAAACCATCTCCATCTCCATCAAAGAAGTAATTCAAAGGATTGGCGCATGTGTCCAATTCCATTGCGGAAATGGTTTTAATTGACAGTATTAGCACAATGCAATAACTGAGTATTTTTTTCATGGCTATAGAATAGAATTTGTCATTGGCAAAAAAAGAAGCATGAGAATAAGCTAATGGCGCTTCAATGTTATCTTTTTAAAAACACAAACAAGCTTCTCCTGATTTTATGTTAATAGAACGTCAACTTCTTGTTGATTTTTTATGATTGATTATCTTTAACTCATGTTCAAGAATGCCTTTTTGTGTTTCGTGATAAGTTTTAACCTTATTAGCACCCAAGGACAAATCCTTAGTTACCCATTTGCCTCAACCATTTTGTCAAATGGTAATTCAGCCAGAGGCAATAGTCTCTTTGCAGCGGCTGACAATCATTCATATTGGTGGGTACACACTTTGGAATATGTTGAGACCTTTACTGAAGGTCCTGCTGGATTAGTGGGTGTTAAAAAATGGTCCGGAAGCGGGGAACTGCTTGCTGATTTTATTTTATCTTCCAATGTTGTTGTCTTTGATGTTAATGCAGACGAGTTGGGCAATGTTGTTATGTGTGGAGTCTTTCAGGATAGTTTATGGATAAATGATCAATTGCTACTTTCAGATGAGAACACATTCTCTAGTATTAACAATTTTGTACTTTACATCAATTCATCAGGTGAGGTGTTCCAGGCTTGGAATATGGATGTTTATGCTGAGTATGGTTTCGGTTATCCAGTAGTAACTTTTGGTTTGGGTGGTGATATTTTATGTGCTGGCTCTGATTACATGACTGGGTGGATATACCGTTGGAGTCCAGAAGAGCAGCCACAGCTTTGGGTATCAGGTTCTGAACTTAAAGTTTTTGGTGATATAGAAGTAAATGAGCAAGGTCAAGTGGCTTTTGCCTCTGCATGTTTCCAAGGGCCGTTGACCATCGGAGAACAATTTTTCATCGCACCAAATAGTTATAACGTTGTTTTGGCTGTGTTGGATTCATCGGGGAGTTGTACTGGAGTGCAATTTATTCCCGACATCACTATTCAGTTTGCGGAATTGGAGTGGTTACCCAATGGACAAGTTTTAGCTGCTGGTGATTGGTTTAGTGGTGGTTCTATTGGTCCATTTGTCTTGCAGTCTCCTCAATGGGTCTATAGCTATTTCCTCTGTGAAATGGAATCCAATGGCAATGTAACATGGGCTACTTCTCATCCCAATAATCCCAATGGAATTACAGGTGATTTCGAAATTGCACGTCGTCAGTCCATTTCTGTATCTGAAAATGGTGATTTTTATCTTCTAGGAAAACAGCGCGGAGATGTTTATTGGTCTCCCAATTTACAGACTTTAGGAGCTAATGATGAAGTAAGCAATGAGTATAGTGGAACTTTGGTTCATTGGCAAAACCACCAACCGGTTTCTGCACAAATGATTCATGGAGGTGCGCTGATTGAAATGGATCAAGTCTCATGGAGCAATGGTCATTTGGCGGTTTCTGGAACCAATGAATATTCAGATACTTTGTTTTGCAATGATATCACGTTAGTTAACCCACAATCGGCTTTTGCTTTTTTGTTTACCTCAAACACCACAGTGAATTTGGAGCACATCCCTAATCAACAAAATTCAGATTTGGTTTGGGAAGGAGGTAAAATTGTAAGTCGACAAAGGATAGGTGACTTTTTAGTTTGGAATTCCATGGGAGTCCTTTTGAAATCCGGCTATGAGAGCGGTAATGATTTGAATTTAACGGAACTGAATCTGCCTACAGGTTGTTATTTGATACAAACCCTTCATGGTAACTTGAGATTTATGATCCAATGAAGCAATATTCCAAGTCAGTGGCTTGAAATTTCTTGTTGAAACGAGCCACACTCTTATTGCTGGAACCCATAAAGTGTATTTGTCTTATCTGATGTTGAATGTGCATCTCATGCATCAAATGATGAATGAGAAATGACATAACATGTAACTCACGGTAATCTTTGTCTGATGCGTTTTGAATGGTATACAAGGTGCCATTGAAGATACCATACATCTGCATCGCCACCATTAACCCATCACAGCTCAGTCCTGCAATTCTAATCATACCTCTTTCATAGCCTGCTTGATAGAGTTGCTCAAGCTTAGTTTGCTGAGTTTGTGGCCAATCATAGGGATGGTGTCGCTTCATGAATTTGGCAAATCGCTCCCAGGTTTGATTGAAGTCTACCTTGAAGTTTTCTCTTTCAGCTTTTTGAAGGTTTTTTTTGAGTTCTCTTGATATGTTATCTCCTACATATGGTGCGATTTGTATTCGATGGATTTTCACATTTCCATTCAACTCAATGCCTGGTTGAACATGTATACTCTTCAATAAACCTTTACCTGTTATTTTTTGAAGCATTTTTTTTTGTTCCTCCTGATGTAGGTTTTGTCCTAAACATTCCAGGTATTTGACATAAAGTGGTGTTTTATTGCTGTTGATGATTCCCCATTTCTTTACAAGGGCATCTGTCATAACAGCATTGTAATCACCTTTTACCCAGCCATGCCAGTTGGGCAGAACAGCTCGCCAATACCAACTCAGGGAGAATATTGCTCCATTATTCTGAGCTACACAGGCATCCCAAGCTTGGTCATCTATCTCTGAACTTGGTATTTTCTTCCATTCTAAATTCATGATAATTCAATAATACAAGGTTTTTTGTGAGGGGCAAAAAAAAAGGTATCACATTGATACCTTTTTTTCGTAGCCCGTAGGGGAATCGAACCCCTGTTTACAGAATGAAAATCTGCTGTCCTAACCCCTAGACGAACGGGCCATCGTTCGCTTTAGCGGATGCAAATATAAACCTTTTTTTTCATCTTCAAAAAAAAAAACAAAAAAGTCAATGGGCGGAATGAATTATCTTCGGCATGGTTTTTATCTGACTAAAAAACATGAAAAGATTTTCCGTATTAGTGTTGATTGTGTTGAGCCTGTTTGGAGCTCAAATCCATTCATTTGCTCAAAATGTAAATATTCACGCCAAGTTTAATCAGTTGCCAAATGGCAATATGAAGGTCATTTTTGAGTACATGAATGGTCAAGAGTGGAAGCAAATAGACAATAAGGCTTTGGATAAGGATGGTCAAGTAGATTTTCAGTTTGCACCTCCGGTCTATGGTCAATACCGCTTCCGATTCCCTTCCGGCAAAAGCAGTGTCATCTGGTCCGATTTTATTATTTCACAATACAAGGACGAGCCCAAATCCATGAATTTTATCATTAATTACTCAGAAATGAATGGGCGTCCTTTGATTGTTGCCAATTCGTTTGAGAGTCAATTGTATGTTGAATTAATGAATGCCTATCTTGATTTTGATGCATTGCGCACAGCCGTTCCTTTGGATAAGAAAAAATTGGATGATGCCACAACCAATCTGAATCAAATTTCACGCAGAATGGCTCAACAAAATCGAGGGACTTTTACGGGTGATGTGGTCGCTGATTTGGTTTATCAACCGGTAAGATCAGATTATCCAAAGGAAAAGCATGAGTCTTTGAATGATTCTTTGTTCTACATCAAATTTGGTATTAGCAAATTGCCTTATTACAAGTCTGGATCATTGCACCACAATCTATTTGTCAGAAGTTTGGAACGCTATTTTAAACACATGCAACAGAAAGATTCTGACGATTACGCCATTGACTTTATTGATGGTGTCATGTTTCGGAGTGGTGGTTTGGAAGAGGTAGATCAGTTCCTATTTAAGTATTTGTTGGATAAAATGTTGGGATACAAGAGTGAGAAGGGACTTTCTCATTTGTTGTCACACTATAGCCAAGATTGTTCAGAGGATCACAGCAGTAAATCGGCCAATGACCAGTTGGTGAATGCTTTGAATGAGGTGGCCCCTGGTAAAAAGGTTTGGCCTTTGAAGTTGCCGGATGTCAATGCTACACCTGTTTCTCTTTTAGACGTTTGCAAGAAAAACAAGATGACTTTGATGCTTTTCTGGAAGAGCAGTTGCAATCACTGTGAAGAGTTTAAACCAATATTACGCGGTCTTTATGATCAGTACCACAGCCAAGGGTTAGAAGTGTTTGCCATATCCATTGATAAGGATATCAACGAATGGAAGACTTATGTAAACGCACACCCTCAACCATGGAAAGATACTTTCTTGGCTTACGACGTTCGAAAAGAGTTCAATAACCATTATCCGGTGCCCAGCACACCAACCTTAATTGCACTTGATCAAAATGGAAAGGTGATCAGCCGTTTGATTGTTAGAAGCAAAATGGAAGAATTTTTGAAAGAGTATTTCAAATAATTATCGATGATTATCGACAAATATAAAGGTTGTCAGAAATGACAACCTTTTTTTGTTGCAAAACAGTTTTCTTTTAGTTCCCGCCATTGACTTCGTATTCATTGTTACCCACGGTGAGCGTAAGTCCGTTATTGCAGTCACCACTTCCCCAATTGATTACTCGATTTTGTCCTTGCTCAGGATCGATGGTCATTACACCTTGAACGATCCAAGCACAGCCTACTTTGGCAATCAAAGGTTCATTAATGGTCATGGTGTATGGAATATTGTTGCGATTTATTCCTGTTCCTCCGCCAGAAACACTGTAGACATCGTCAAAAATGTTGAATATAGTATTGTAACCCTCAGTCCAAGTGCGCGTGCGGTTGCCATTCCAAGTTGCAGCCCACTCGTTATTCGGAGCTGTGATGGAAGCAGATACATTGATGCTGAAGTGGGGTTGCCCCTGAGTATTGAGCCCTTCATTGACGATGGTCTTAGTGCCATTAATGGTATAACCATCGATTGAAAAATTCTCTGGTGTAACAGTGATGATGGTGCCAGGTGATCGATAACGTCCGCTGTAAGTAATGGTTAATACTCCTTTTCTTACGCGACCGTCATTGCTGGCGCAATCATCTGTTCCGTAATCAATCACTAAAACTTTGGGAGTTGACGCAGTGTCAACAGTAATGGCGTCTATGCATGGGTCATCCAACGTTTTTATACCAGCTGTGGAATTGGATGCTTGATCGACAATTTTAAATAGGTCATCAAATAGTCCCTCTATGACATTTTGATCTTTGATAATAGTGGTATCTCGGTTATCTCTCCACTTTTTACAAGAATAAAATGTCAATAAGAATATTGTCATTAAAGCAAAAACTGCAATGTTCTTTGTTGTTTTCATGATATAAATGTATTAACGTTTTCTTCTTTGCTGTTGTCCGTTTGAATTTTGTTTTCGCTCCCTTAAGTGTTCACCTATTTCTTTTCTAAATCTTTCATCTATCCCTATTAAAATTCTGGTCTTTTCAATGCCAATGGCATCCGCACTTTTCTTAAGGTACAGATAAAGCTGTTCAGATTCCTGTTGTTTGAGTGCGTCCAATTTTTTGGTGAATTTTTCTATGTCTCCAGTGGATTGAATGAATTGAGATTCTTCGTCATGCAATTTTTTCATGCTTTTGTGGTGTTGCTTTTTCACATCTTCAAAAGCATTATAAATGGGCCAAAACTTTTCGGCCTCAGTCGGGCTGAGATTCAATTCTTTGGTGTAGAATGCTCTTCTTAAGCTTTCTATTTTCTCTTTTTGAGGGCCTCCCGTTGAAGGTCCTTCATGATCAGGCTGGGCTTGAACCAGAACTGCAAACAAACTGAAAAGCATTAGCGCTAATGCTTTTCTTGGAAGTCCTTTTTTGTTTTTCATATGGTTGGTTTTTAGAAAGATTCATCAAAATACAATTCCCAATTGATGGCCTCTAAATCCTCATCTGTAAGGGATTTAAGAGCAATTTCGAATTGTTCTTTGTTTGGGATACTGTCCATTTTCTTGAATTCCTCAACACGAATTTCTTCTTTGATTAATTTCATATTTGCTATTGTGTCGATTGTTATTGTTTTTTTTTCATGTGCTGTTTGCTTAAACTCATTTTGCGAAATGGGATGATCATTTGTACTCGTAAATAATTTGAAACAAAGAAAAGCCATAATGAACAGGGCTGCTATTCCGGATGTGTAAATCCAATATTGTTTTAATTTTTTATTCTTGTTTGGCAGATGATGTATCAGCATTGTTGTGCCTTTGAAATCTTCATTCATCTGAATCCTTTGTAAAATACAAACTCGGAGTTTATTAAAATATTCTTCTTCCACCAATGGCTCATTCTTCCATGAAATGAGCTTATCCATCTCAAAATTAGATTGGGATTTCATCATTGGATCATCATTGTTGAATGGCTTATTCATGTATTCCTTTTTTGAAAGACGACTTTAATTTTTTCGACTGCGTGATGGTAGGATGCTTTTAAAGCCCCTTCAGTTGTTCCTGTTATTGCTGCAATTTCTTGATAGGTTTTTTCTTCGAAGTATCGCAAAATAAAAACGGCTTTTTGTTTTTCGGGTAATGCGTTCATTGTATTTTTTAACTCCTTTATAATTTCATCGCCGTCAAAAGGAAAGTCATTGGATGATTTGGCATATTGGTCGTTCAATGAGCATGTTTTTTGTTGTCTTTCAATACTTCTCAATGCCTCTCTATAGGCTATGGTGTGCAGCCATGTAGAAATTTTTGATTTCCCTTTGAATTGATCCCATTTCTCCCATGCAATGGCGAATGTGTTTTGACATATGTCATGGGCATCTTCATGGTTGTTGACCATTCTCCGGACAAAATAGTAAATGGGTTTTTGACAATTGTCAACGGCCATTAAAAATTCCCGCTCTTTTTTATTAGTAAATAATGGAGTGGACTTTTTGTGCTGTTGATTCATGAATTTTAGAGTGTTGGGAACAAAGAAAGTTTAAACTGCATTCAGATTTTTTTTCTGCCTTAATTATCTTTACGTTTGTTCATACCAAAACAGTGAGATTATGGGAGTATATGTTATCGGAGAAATTGGTCAGAATCACAATGGTTCTTTAGATCTGGCTAAGTTGTTGGTAGAGATAGCGGCACGTCCAATCAAGGAAAATTTATTCAACTTGCCATTGCGTCCCATGAATGCTGTCAAGCTTACTAAAAGAGATTTGAAGGAAGAGCTTTCGCAATCGCAAATGAACAAGCCTTATGATAGTGCACACTCTTTTGGACGTACTTATGGAGAGCATCGTGAAGCGCTTGAATTAAGTGATGAAGAACATTATGAGGTATACAAGCACGCCAAGTCATTGGGTTTGGATTTTATCGAAACACTATGTGCAGTTGGATGTTTGAGCATGTTGCGTTATTTTACACCGGACAAACTAAAAGTTGCTAGCAGGGATTTGACCAATCTCCCATTGCTACAAGCTTTGGCAGAAACAAGAATCCCCATCATTTTATCAACGGGTATGGCAGGGAAAAAGGAATTGGATGAGGCCCTGCAAGTCATCCACCGATATCACAGCGATATTTCTATTTTGCATTGTGTTTCCCAATATCCAACGGAGCCGCGCAACGTCAATTTGAATACATTGAAATATTTGCAAGAACATTACTCAGATTACACCATCGGTTATAGTGATCACACCATCGGCATAGCTACGCCAGTTGCTGCAGTTGCTATGGGTGCCAAAATCATCGAGAAACATATTACGTTGGATCGAAACATGAAAGGGACTGACCAAGCAGGTTCATTGGGGATTGACGGCATGAACAGGATGGTTAGGGATATTAGACTATTGGAGATGCAAATGGGCGTTGAAGATATTTTTATTTCCGATGGAGTAGAGGCAGCTAAGTTTAAGCTGGAGCGTTCTATTGCCACCAAAAGAGCAATCAAAACTGGCGAAGTCATTCAAGAATCAGATCTGCACATGCTATCACCAGGAGATGGTTTCAAGTGGTTGGACAAAGATTTGGTTATTGGTAAAACATTGGCCATGGATATGCCAGCGGATGAAATTATTTATCCCAATATGCTTCAATCATGAAACAAAACTCTCTCTTGCCTAAAGTTGTTTTTACAGACATAGATGGCGTTTGGACAGATGGCGGCATGTACTATGATCAAACGGGCAACGAGTGGAAGAAATTCAACACCAGAGATTCTGCGGCCATTTTGTTTTTAAGACAATTGGATATTCCGGTGGTGGTGATAACAGGTGAGGACACGGATATCATGCGCAGAAGAGCGGAGAAACTGAAATTGAATTTCGTATACCATGGAGTAAAAGATAAAGTAGCCGTTGCCAAGTCATTTTGTGATGCCCATAATATACAATGGAATGAAGCAGCTTTTATAGGTGATGATCTGCTGGATATTCCACTTTTGAAATTGGTAGGTTTTTCTGGATGTCCTGCCGATGCCCCAACCTATGTACAATCATTGGTAAAAAAAGTATCCAGAAAAAAAGGCGGTGAAGGAGCCTTCAGAGATTTTGTCGAAGAGTTGTTGATGGACTCAGGAACTTGGGATGAGGTGATCAATCATTGGGTAAACAAATGAGTACATTGACTATTGTCTTCAAAGCCATTTGGATATTTCTAAAAGTCTTTTTTTTTGGTGTATTTAAAGTCAACAATTCCTTTGGTTGGTCGTGGAAGAAATGGATGCAAGGTCATACATTTAGGACTACGGGGCAGAAGTCAAAGACAGATGTATTGGCTGTGCCACGCTATTGGGTGCGGGCTGTCAGGAAAATCTTTGACGATAAAGATTTACCAGTTGTTCATCAGGAAGAGGTTATTTATTGCCAAACATCTTCCCAAGAAGCTCAGTTTTCCAATTATCTAAAAGCAGTAACAGGAAAGGATTTGCGGTTTCTGATTTATCGGGACAATACACCGCATGGAATGGGATTATGGAATAAGTTGCTTTTGTTTTTATTAGTGAGTTTAATGGCTATTTTATTGTTTATCTCGTCTCTTTTTGCTCAACATAGATCTCGATTGGGATTAATGTTATTGCAATGGGTTGAGAATATTCTTTTGTTTAATGTTTGTTGCCGTTGGGGTGTTCAAAGACTTTATTTCTTTGGCGGTTATGAAAATGACTCATGCTTCACAGGTTTATTAGCCCGTTCAATGAAGGTGCATTTGGTCACTGTTCCTTCAGCCAATCCCATCAGGAATTTCTATCAGCAAGTAGTAACAGATACATTTGTGATAACAGCAGATTTTCAAAATTCAGAATTTGACAAATACCAGCATCAATGGCTTTGTAGTCATAAAGAACAATGGCCTTTTATTGAGTTTTCTAAATTGACTCCCTTTGTAAAAGGAGATAAAAGCACAGACAAAAAAGCAATAGGGTTCTTGTCTCGTGGTGCTTGGCTGAGAAAGAAGAGAGCGGTTCATGCTCAAAACAATAACCGTGATTTTGAATATGAAGAGCGTTGCATGAATGCACTGCGCAGCTTTTTAAAGTCTCATTCATCTTATACTCTGGTCATTCTTCCGCATCCAATGGAATGCCATAAACCTGAGTTGAAACAAGAAGCGATTAAATATTACAACGATTATTATTCAGGCTTGAAGGTTGTTTTTTATGACAAAGGGTTGAAATCTTATCAGTGCTTCTCTGATGTAGATGTAACTGTAACAGCTATTTCAAGCGCAAACATTGAAAGACTCTATTGTGGATACAAGGCCATGTTTGCTCCATTGGGCGCCGAAATGGAGTTTTTCTCAGGCTCTACTTTAGACAACATCGTTTGCAGAACTGAAGAGGATTTTGACAAAATGTTGTCAGATATTCTATCCAAGAATGAAGAGGAGTTTTTCCAGTATTACCAATTACAACCTTATCGATTTGATTCGATTAGAATTCAGCGTTGAGTGGCGTTCTTGGGAAGGGAATTACATCTCTGATATTACTCATTCCAGTGGCATACATCACCATGCGCTCGAAGCCCAAGCCAAATCCCGCATGAGGACACGTACCAAATTTCCTGGTTTCTAAATACCACCAAATGTGTTCTTCAGGAATGTTGAATTGTTTGCACTTCTCTAACAGAACTTCATAGCGCTCCTCTCTCTGTGATCCCCCAATGATTTCTCCAATGCCTGGAACCAACATGTCCATTGCTGCCACCGTTTTCCCATCTTCATTAAGACGCATATAGAACGCCTTTATGGCTGCTGGATATCCGGTGATGATAACCGGTTTTTGGAAATGTTTTTCTACCAAATAGCGTTCGTGTTCGCTTTGCAAATCAATCCCCCAACTGACATCATATTTGAATTTTTTCTTTTTGTAATGATTGGAGTTCATTAAGATTTCAATGGCTTCTGTGTAGGTGATGCGTTCGAAAGGACTATCAACAACAAATTTCAATCTTTCAACCAAAGGAGTGGTTTGTCTTTCCTCTTGCGGTTTCGATTTATCTTCTTGTTGCTCTCTTTCTTGCAAAAATGTAAGATCTTCCAAAGCATTTTCCAAAACATGGTTGAGACAGAATTTTAGAAAGGCCTCAGCCAAGTCCATGTTGTCATGTATGTCATTAAAAGCTACTTCTGGTTCAATCATCCAGAACTCAGCCAAGTGGCGTGAAGTGTTGGAGTTTTCTGCACGAAACGTAGGACCAAAAGTGTACACTTTTCCCAATGCCAATGCTGCAAGCTCCGCCTCTAATTGCCCGGAGACAGTTAGGTTAGCTGATTTACCAAAGAAATCTTGGCTGTGGTCTACGTGTCCGTTCTCATCTTTGGGAATCTGATTAAGATCTAGGGTAGTTACCTTAAACATTTCACCCGCACCTTCTGCATCACTTCCGGTGATAATTGGAGTATGCAAGTAATAAAAACCGCGGTCATTGAAGAATTTATTTACAGCATAGGCTAGGTGATGACGCACCCTGAATACAGCACTGAATGTAGAGGTTCTAAAGCGCAAATGTGCTTTTTCTCGCAGGAACTCCAAGCTGTGTTTTTTCATTTGAATGGGAAATTCATTGGGGTCGCAATCACCGAGTATGGTCAATGAATGACCAATTACCTCCACACTTTGACCTTTACCAAGGCTCTCCTGAACAATTCCATCTACAGAAACAGAAGTTCCAGTATACAATCTTTTTCTTAGATCTTCTGGCGTTTGTTCAGGGTTTAATACAACCTGAATATTGCGCAAAGTTGATCCATCATTGATGGTCAAGAATTGATCATTTCTAAAGGTTTTTACCCAGCCTTTGATGTTGACTTCTTTGCCAATTTCGGCTTGATCTAAAATGTGGACGATTTCTGTGCGCTTCATATTCTTCAATGAGCCACAAATTTAATCAATTATAAATGAACAGGGGTATTCAATTTTTCGGTTTCAATTTTGCCATCGCGCATGCGGATGATGCGGTGAGCATGAGCAGCGATATCCTCTTCATGGGTAACCAATATTACAGTGTTACCCAAGTCATGAATATCTTGAAACAGTTGCATGATTTCGTGAGAGGTTTTGGTATCCAAATTACCTGTTGGCTCATCGGCCAAAATAATAGAAGGTTTGTTCACTAAGGCTCGAGCAACTGCAACGCGCTGTCGCTGTCCACCAGAGAGCTCATTGGGTTTGTGCAACATACGGTTGCCAAGTCCTACTTGCTCGAGCACTTCCTTTGCGCGCTTTAATCTTTTTTCTTCAGTCCAGCCTGCATACACAAGTGGCAATGCGACATTCTCAAGTGCGGTGTATTTGGGCAGAAGATTAAAGGTTTGAAAGACGAATCCAATTTCTTTGTTGCGTATTTCGGCCAGTTCATTATCCGATAAAGTGGATACATTGGGTCCGTTCAGAAAATAATCACCGGATGTTGGACGATCGAGGCAACCTAAAATATTCATCAAGGTTGATTTCCCAGAACCTGAAGGGCCCATGAGGGCGACATATTGATTTTTAAGTATTTCTAAATCCACACCGTTTAAGGCATTTACCGTCTCTTCTCCGATGGTGTAGCTTTTGGTTAGACCTTCTATTTTTATCATTGCACTCATGCTTCAAATGTACACGAAATGCAATTGACCATTCTAGAGATGTGCTTTTTTAACGGACTATGCAACCAATGATGTATCTTTAGGCTCTTAAGTATGTGAACCAAAACTTATGAAAAGAATACTTTCCATTTTGTCTTTGTTGCTGTTTGGACTTCAGGTGAATTCCCAAATAACGCTAGCTCCGGGCATAACAGCTGATCAAGCTGTTCAATACCTTTTAGGTCCCAATGTTACCTATTTCAATGCCCAATTCACCGGAGATCCTGGACAGTTGGGTTATTTGACTGGTGGCGGAGCTCCAACGGCTTTTGCGATTGAAGATGGGGTTACCCTGTCGTCGGGACATGTCAATGAATTGCAACTGGGGGCCAATGTTCCTGGCATATTGGGAGGAGTAGCCAACAACCCCGATTTATTGGAGGTAGCCAATTCAGTATTTCCAATGATTGGTCTAGACTTAACCATTCAGGATGTGAATGACCAGGCCATTTTGGAATTTGATTTTATTGCCACAGGTAACACGTTGTCTTTTGATTACATTTTTGGTTCAGATGAATATTTGACCTACGTAGATCAAGTGTACAATGATGTATTTGCGTTTTTCTTGGCAGGTCCTGGTATCACCGGTGATTATTCAGCACCTCCAGGGTATCCAGGAGGATCAACCAACATTGCCA
>CAZNVU010000054.1:0-16156 GCA_964576575.1 uncultured Chryseobacterium sp. | reverse complement strand
AGGTTTGGAAGAGGGTGAATCCATTAGGGTTAGAAAGGGTATAACTGCAGGTCTTACTCAAGTTGACTTTAAAGGGATTGAAGAAAGATACTATGCTTTGTGGAGAGATCAGCGTATTAATAAAGTTTTTCCGATTAGTTCATCAGATACAACAAGTGAAGATGGAGGTTATTTACTCAAATTGAAGATTAAAAAGGAGCTGCCAGCGCTTGTCACCATTGGAGGTAATTTTTCTTCAAGATCCATTAATACAGGTATGATTGCTTTGCAATATCAACCATTTAAGAATCGAGACATTTCGATTTACGGAAATAGTTATTTTGGTCGTTTCTACGGATCGGCTTTAGTCGGTAGCAGCTGGGCAACTAAATCTTTTAGATTTCCTTCCTCATTTGCCATTGAGTTTACTCAAAATCGATGGGATTTCTACAGAAGCGTTTCCGCTTTTTTTGAAGATGTAAAGCCTTCTTTTGTTTTGATTAATGAAATGTTTTTTCAAGGCCGCTTTCGATTATCCACATCGCAACATTCCATTTTTCAGGTTCAAAGTGCCTATACCCATCAGTTCGATAAGTATTATCAAACCAAACAGTTTTTGTCAGTAGATACAGCCGATGTAACAGAATTTGATGGCTGGATTCATCGGCTATCATGGGAGTATAATACACTGAACAGAAAGCAATATGCAAGTGAGGGGTCTCTGATTAAGATTGGAGCAAAGAACGCTTATGGAAGAGAATTGTCTATACCGGGATCAACAAGTTTTTTGAGAGATACAGCAATGACTTGGCACAATTGGATTTCATTCAAAGTAAACGGTTTGAAGTATTGGGAATTGATGGATGGTATTACCTTTCTTACCCAGGTCGGCGGCGGGTGGAGCAACTTGAATGCATTTAACAACTTTACAGGTACCATCATGCAATTGGATCAATTTAATGCCATCCCTGAAGCAAGTACCTTTTTTATGTCGCAGTTTAGAGGATTGTTTTATTCAACAACAGGATTGGGAATGGTATTAAGTTGGAAGAAGAGATTTGATTTGCGCCTGGAGTATCATAGAATGGACAGTTGGAAGCGATACGTTTTTGATGCAAATAACAAGGTCAAACTTGATTTTCAGCCAGAGAAGAATATACAACTTTCTGGTTCTGTTGTATTTCAAACGCCTGTAGGACCATTGTCTTTTCAGCTCAATTACTTTGAGCGAAATACGCAACCGGTTTCTGCATTATTCCATTTTGGTTACATTCTTTTCAATGATTCTCCGCGGAATTAATGTCTATATTTGTTTGGAAATTGAATGAAATGAAAAGTATTAAGTTCGCGGTTATTGGCGCTGGTCATATTGGTAAGAGACATGCTGAAATGGTTAAGCGCAATGCAAATGCTGAGTTGTTGGCTTTTTGTGATTTACGCTCTGAGAATGAGTGCGGAGTGGAAAGTTTTAATGCCCCTTTTTATCACTCTACAGATGATTTGTTTCATAACCATCCCGACTTGGATGTTGTATGCGTATGCAGCCCTAATGGATTGCATGCTGAACATGCAATGGCAGTATTGAACGCTAAGAAACATTTGGTAGTGGAGAAGCCAATGGCGCTGACCAAAGCAGATTGTGAGGAGATAATCTATAAATCATTGCAAGTTAACAAACAAGTTTTTTGCGTTATGCAAAATCGTTATAGTCCGCCTAGTGTCTGGATTAAGGATTTATTAGAAAGCGGGAAGTTGGGTAAGATTTTCATGGTGAATATCAATTGTTATTGGAACCGAGATGACCGATACTATAAAAAGAATCACTGGAAAGGAACCAAAGATCTTGATGGTGGTACTTTGTTTACACAGTTCTCTCATTTCTTGGACATCATGTATTGGCTGTTCGGTGATATCACCAATATTCAGTCTAAGATGACTGATTTTAATCATGAGCACTCCACTGAGTTTGAGGATTCTGGGATGGTGAATTTTGATTTTGTAAGTGGAGGAATGGGTTCGTTTAATTTCTCAACCTCATGCTATGATCAAAATTATGAAAGTAGCATGACGATTATTGCTGAGAATGGAACCGTGAAGATTGGTGGTCAGTACATGAATGAGGTGGTATACTGCCATGTGAAAGATTATGATATGCCCATTTTACCAGAAGGTAATCCTGCCAATGATTACGGACATTATAAAGGTTCTGCGGCTAATCATGTTTTTATTATTGAAAACGTTATCGCAACACTACAAGGCAATTCCATTATTACTACTAACGCTTTGGAAGGAATGAAGGTCGTAGATATTATTGAACGCATGTATGCTGCTGTAAAATGAAAAAGTATTGTATTTAACAACAAAGGCCGCAATTGCGGCCTTTGTTGTTAAAAGTGTTATAAGATTACTTCGTTACGGTATTGTATTGAATTTGCCATTCCGGGTCATCCATGAACAACTCATTGGCATATCCCATCCATTCTGCAGCTTTCTTTTTGTCACTGGCATTGCCTAACTCATTGGCATAAACAATCAAAGCATTCTTTAATAATTTTTTCACTTCTTCATTGCGGGTAGAATATGATTGAGAGACCAATAACTCTTTGGCCTTAGCCAACTCCATATCTGAATCTTTGACAGCTTTTGCATGCGCAAAACAAAGACCAAGCATAATGTGCGCACCTGCGTCATTGGGTTCAACATCAATCAAACAATCGTAGTATATTTTCGCTTTAGTGTATTTGGCTTGCTCGTATTGCATATCTCCCTCAATGGTGATATCCTTTCTGATATTCATGAAGAAATCCGGAAATTCATCTACGTATTTTTTTTCTTTGTCTTTTGCGCCATATTTTGAACAGAATTTCATGGCATCTTTGAAAGCGCCTTTGTATTCCTCCATTTGCGTATACTTCTCGATTTTGGACATTTCATACAAAGACATTGCGATGTACAAATAGGGCAAAGGATGTTTTTTGGTTTCATCGCCTATGGTGTAGTTCTCTGCCTTGTTCAGTACCTTCTCATACTTCTGATCGACAAAAAGAGATAGCAAATCTTTGAATTCATTGTCTGGCTGTGCATACGATGCAACAGAAAAAAGGGAGAATGCAAGTAACAATAATTTTTTCATAATCTTATTTTTGGAGGTCCACTTAAAAAACTATGCCAAAATAGAACATTTTAAGCATCCCTTATGAATTCAGATCAAAAAAATACGTAAAACTGAGGCTAACACGTTTGTATATTCGCCGTTAGTCAAATGATAAATGATATGAAAAATTTCTTAATAGTTGCCTTGTTTTTGTTGGGAGGGGAGATGCTGGGTCAAGGTTCTGTTCGTGGTTTTATAAAGGACAAAGAAACTGGACAAGCTGTGTTTCCTATTACAGTTGGTTTAGAGGGTACAGGCTTTGGTTCTCAAACAGACATAAGCGGCTATTATTCCTTGACTAAAGTTCCAGTAGGTAAATACATTCTTGTTGTTCAGTCCATTGAGTTTAAAACAATCAAGGAAGAGATTGAGATTCAAGAGGGCAAAGTATTGACAAGAAACTTTATGGTAGAGCGTTCTGATGTTGAGATGAAAACATTGGATGTTTCATCTGAGCGTTCTGATCAGATTAATAATGTCAACATTTCTTCTGAAACTGTAAGGTCACAGGACATCAAAAAAATCCCATCCATAGGAGGGCAGGCTGACTTGGTTCAGTATCTCACAGTGTTGCCAGGTTTTGTGAGTACAGGGGATCAAGGTGGTCAAATATTTGTACGTGGAGGAAGTCCTGTTCAGAACAAGGTGATTATGGATGGTATGGTTATTTATAATCCATTTCACAGTATTGGTTTGTATTCTGTTTTTGACACTGACATCATTTCAACCGCAGATGTGTACACCGGAGGTTTCAATGCACAGTATGGCGGCAGAATTAGTTCGGTAATGGATATCACCACCAGAGACGGGAACAAGCGAAAATCCAACGGCAGGGTTGGTGTGAATCCTTTTGGCACAAAAGTCTTATTGGAGGGGCCTCTGAAAAAATTGAATGAAAAGGGTGGAGGAATATCCTATATGTTTTCATTAAAAAATTCGTATTTAGATCGGTCCTCAAAAATCATTTATCCAGAGGTGAATAATGGAGAAGGTCTTCCATTCAGGTACCGCGATATCTATGGAAAGATATCCATGGGTGGAGGTAATGGCAGTAAATTGAATTTGTTTGGTTTTAATTTTACTGATGATGTTACCAAGTACCAAGGTCTGTCGCAGTTGAGTTGGGTGAATAATGGAGGAGGAGGAAATTTTGTTGTTGCACCTGCAGGTTCAACAGTCTTGATTAACGGAAACTTTGCTTTTTCGCGGTATAAATGTATATTGAAGGAGGAAAGTAATCCAGACAGAGCTACTGAAATTTCAAGTTTTAATTTTGGATTGGATTATAAGTTCAATATTGATAAGGATGTTTTGAATTATGGCTTGGAGGTTGTAGGTTTTGGAACACAGTTCAGCACTTTCAATCCTCTTGGTGTTAAGGTAGATCTAGCCCAGAACATGACAGAGCTCAATGGATATTTTATATATAAGATCAATCGTAAGAATTGGATCATTGAACCTGGAATTCGTTTGCAGTATTACAGCTCAATTGCTGTTGTCTCTCCAGAACCCCGATTTGGTTTAAAGTACAAAGCTTCAGAGCGATTGCGTCTTAAACTAGCCTTGGGTAGATACTCTCAAAACTTGATGGCAACAAATTCTGATCGTGACGTGGTCAATTTGTTCTATGGGTTCCTTGCTGCGCCTGAAGAAACCCAAGATGAATTTGTTACTCCTGATAATGAAACACAAATGGTGAAAAACTCATTGCAGCGAGCGATTCATTACGTTGCAGGAACAGAGTTTGATTTGACAGAATCAGTGAACATCAACTTTGAAGGTTATTACAGAGACTTTAGACAAATCACCAACATCAACAGAAACAAGATATTTCCTGATGATGGAGATAATCAAGACCAACCAGAAATATTGCGAAAAGATTTCTTAATCGAAATGGGAAGGGCTTATGGTGCGGATATGGTTTTGAAATATGAAAGCAAGCGTCAGTACATTTATATGGTTTACTCACTGATGAAGGTAGATCGATGGGACGGATTGAAATGGTACGCGCCGGTGTTTGATCGCCGTCACAACATCAACCTGGTAGCAACCCAGAAATTTGGAAAAGACAGAGATTGGGAGTTGTCAGGAAGATGGAACCTGGGTTCTGGCTTGCCTTTCACGCAAACACAAGGCTATTACCAACCCAATTTGGTTGCGGGTGGTATTAGTACCGATTACGTAAATGCCAATCCCAACGAACTAGGAATACAGTTTGCTGAATTAAACGGCGGAAGGTTACCTTACTATCATCGATTGGATGTCAACCTAAAGCATACATGGTCTGGAAATAAAGCCAATTGGGAATGGAACTACGGTGTTACCAATTTTTACAACAGAGAGAATGTGTTTTACATTGATCGCATTACAGCGCGACGCACCAATCAATTGCCTTTGATGTTCAACATGGGTGTTGAGATGAGTTTTTAATTTAGATTCAATAACTCTTTAGCATTGGTTATTGCCGCAACTGTGGGCTTTTGACCGCTCAACATTTCTGCAATTTCTTGAACCCGCTCTTGTGCATTAAGTGTCTTGATGGATGTGATGGTCCGCTCTCCACTGTGATCTTTCAATACTTTGAATTGATGTTGCGCTTTGGCCGCTACCTGTGGTAGATGAGAGATGGTAATGAGTTGCATGTGTGTTCCGCACTCTTGTAATAAGGCGCCAATTTTTAAGGCCACATCGCCACTAACACCTGTGTCAATTTCATCCAAAATCAAAACTGGCATTGCTTTTTGCTTGGCCAAAACAGTTTTAATGGCCAACATGACCCTAGACAATTCTCCGCCAGAGGCAGCCTTTTGAATAGGCAACGCAGCATTTCCTTTATTGGCACTGAAAAGCATTTGTACATCATTGATGCCATCGGGTTTGAATTCCGTTTCTGACAAGTCAAGACTGAGTTGAGCATGCTCCATGGAAAGTCGTTTCAACCAACCCTCTATGTCTGAACAAATGCTCGCAGCTGCTTCTTGCCTTCTTGCACTCATTAATTTTCCAATGGTCATTAACTCAGACTCGGTTTTGGAAATTTCGCGAGTGATTTTTTCCATCTCATCTTCAAAATGATGTATGGTGTTGAGTTGAGTTTCCCATTGATCTTTTAATGCAAGCAATTCATCTGTATGGGATACCCGGTGCTTTTGCTGCAGGCGGTATATTTCGCCCAATTGTTGCTGCAGTTGAACCAATTTTTCAGGGTCAATGATATTGTTGTCAGATGCGGTCTCAAACTCATTGGATAAATCCTTGATTTCAATCTGTATCGATTTTAATCGTTCCAATAAGTCTTTCCCATTACTGATTTGTTCAGCATGCTTTTGAAACAACTGTATAGCCTGATGCACCTGAGAGATAATTCCGTTCTCAGCATCGAAAAGCATAGCGCATTGCTGCAGCATGGCATTGATCTCCTCAATGTTCTCTGCTCTGTTTACCCATTGCTCACTTTCTATGATGTTGATTTTCCCCAATGAAGATTGTGAAATTTCATCGTATTGAAATTGAATGAAGTCAACGGTAGCTGACCATTCTTTTTGCTTTTGGATGAGCTGTGCCTGTTGCTCTTTCAGTTGGTTCCAGTGCTTGTATTTGGCTTTGTATTCTTGTACACCCAGTTGATTTTTTGCGACAAGGTCAATGATATCCAATTGAAAATGTCTTTGACCAATCAATGATTGCTCATGCTGTGAGTGAATATCGATGAGCTGCTCACCTGCCAATTTTAAGGTTTGTACCGATACAGGAGTATCGTTGATGAAAGCCCTACTTTTACCATTATTCAGTATCTCGCGTCGTATTGTAGTTTGAGATTCAAAATCCAAATCATGTTCTTCAAAGAATGCAACCCATGAAGGATCTAATGCGAAATGCGCTTCGATTACGCACTTGTTTTCACCGGAACGGATGAACTTAGCGTCTGCACGTTGTCCCAGCAATACACCGATGGCCCCAAGCAGGATGGATTTCCCGCTACCTGTTTCACCTGTTATGGCTGTGAAGCCATCTTGAAAAATCAATTCGGCTTGATCAATTAGGGCGAAATTTTGGACTTTAATGGATGCTAACACTGTTTTTTTTCTAAAGGTAATGACGATTGTAAAAGAAGTTTATTCAAACATTGACATAAATTATTACTGCATAATTTGCTCATATTTTGCAATATTTCCTGGGTCAACCAATTTGCAGAGTTCGTAAATCGGTTGCTTGGTCTCGGTTGGTGCAGGCTTGAAAACATTGATAATTTCGTCAGCTTTTCCATAGAAAAATACCTGAAGATTGTAAGATGAAGGTCTAATTTTGTGGATAGCCCTCAATCCTTCCAATGCAGTAGCCATAGAATTTCTTCCTTTTTCAATATCATAATAGAGCACATCCAAACCCAAACGATGGTAGTTATACAAAGCATCTCTAAGGGGTTTAAATGATTGTGAGAGTATATTCTCGATGATCCAATATCTGTTTTGTTGTCCCTTTTGGCTCGCTTTCCAACCATCTTCAGGTGCGTTTTGGGCATTGGTGACAATGGTTTGACACATAAGAAGATGTTCTGTCCCCCCTTCAGGCGAGAATGAGTCGTAGTCCATGGCTAGAATCAAGTAGGCGTAGTAAGCCAATACAGAGGTGAGGTTGTCACGGTGTTGATCCTGCGACCACTGCAAGTTGGCATTGTCTTGATAACTGAAACCAAAGTTTTTATCATTGATGCTGAGCATTGTTGTTTTGTAGTCAGAACTGAAAACAGGCCTGCTGCTGCTGACCTGAATCGAACCCTGGAATTGTCTGCTGCTTACCTGTTGTTCGACTGTAATTTGAATGGAGCAATCAATGCGCTCCTTTGAATCCCAACTGTCCCTGGTCCATTTTCTGGAATTCATAAACTCCTCAATTACACCTTCCATCGTCTTGAAAATTTCTGCATCTGTGGTAATGACGCGAGGAGGTATAATGGTGACATTGCAATTCAATTCTTGCGCCTGTAGGAAGTGAGCACCTAAACTCAGAAAGAGGAATCCAATTAAAGTAAGTTGTCGCATATCGATTCAAGTATTTTTTGAGCCACTTTTGATTTGTGCATGGGTTGAAGTGCAATAGAACGATTTTCTCCGAAATACATTGTGACAGTATTGTTGTCACCTCCAAATCCAGCGTCCGCCGCTGTGGCATCATTGGCCACAATCATATCCATTTTTTTTGCACTCATTTTAGCTAGTGCATTTTTTTCCAGATTTTCAGTTTCTAGAGCAAATCCAATGACCAATTGATTTTCTGATTTTGCTTGTCCCAATGATAGAGCAATATCTACTGTTGGTTTCAGGGCAATACTCATCGCTTGTCCTGATTTCTTTATTTTGTGATTGGATACAACATCTGGGGTGAAGTCAGCAACGGCAGCTGAAAGAATGGCGATGTCACTATCTGCAAAATGTTGAATCGCAGCTGCAGCCATCTCTGCTGCGGTAATGGTGTTGATTCTTTTGATATTGGGGTGCTGGCAATTCAAATGGGTTGGGCCTGAAATGAGTGTGACGTGTGCCCCCATTTCTGCGGCTCGCTCAGCAAGCGCGAATCCCATCTTCCCTGAACTGTGATTGCTGATATAACGAACCGGATCAATGGGCTCTTGCGTTGGTCCCGCGGTAATGAGTACTTTTTTATTGAGCAATTTTTTGTGGGGCGAGAAGTGAGCAAGTAGAACGCTAAAAATATCTTCAGGCTCTGCCATACGGCCTTTTCCATCTAGGCCACTGGCCAGGCTTCCTTCTTGCGGATCAATGATAATGTGCCCTCTTTCTATTAGTGTTTTAATATTAGTCTGGGTTCCTGGATGTAAAAACATATCGTGGTCCATAGCCGGAGCAACAAATATTGGACATCTAGCGCTCATGTAAGTTGCCATTAAAAAATTATCACAATGACCACTTACCATTTTAGCCAGTGTATGCGCTGAGCAGGGTGCCACAATGATTGCATCAGCCCACAAAGCCAAATGAACATGATTGACCCATTCACCGCTCTCTTTGTTTTCCGAAAAATCATTGGAAACAGGATTTCCTGTCAATGCCGCAAATGTGAGAGGTTGTATAAAATTCAAAGCAGCATTGGACATCATAACCTTCACCTCACATCCCGACTTGGTCAAGGACCTAATGAGAATGGCTGTTTTGATGCATGCAATGCTACCTGTGACGCCTACCAGTATTTTTTTTCCTTTCACGTTTCTAAAATAAAAAAAGATGGACCAGGCCATCTTTTAAATTTATCGACATTATATGGTATTAACCATTGTTTTCTTCTGTGTCGGGGTATCTCCAATAAACCTCACCATCTACCAATTCTTGAATGGCAATGGATTGCGGCTTGGCCATGCGCTCATAATGCTTAGAGATTTCAATTTGTTCACGGTTCTCAAATACCTCTTCCAAGTTGTCTGTGTTAGAACTAAATTCTTCCAATTTTTGACTCAACTCTTCCTTCATCTCCTTACTCACCTGATTGGAACGCTTAGACAAAAGAACGATAGTTTCGAAAAGATTGCCATCTACTTTCTCAAACAATTTGTTGGCATCACGGGTTACCGTGGTCTTTTCTGCTGCTGTATTTTTAAACTTGCTCATGGTTATTACTTGGACAATTTTTCAATTTGATTCACACTCTTATCAAAATAGCTTTGGGCTTCTTTTAGCCAACTGCTTTCAGGATAAGCGTTTGCAAAGTTAACATAAGATTCTGTAGTTGCACGAAATCTTTCTATTTTCTTGCTATCAATGCTGCCGTCTGCCAATAAATAGCCGCTTTTGACGATCAAATATTGTATTTCCTCTCTGTATTTTGAAGTAGGGTATTCAGTAAGAAAGTGCTTCAGGGCCAATGATGCCGCTTTGTATTTTTCTGTTTTCACATACAATTTGGCTTTTTCATAGGCCTTGATTTCAAGCTTGGCATTCAATTCAGCCACCAGAATGTTGGCGGAATCTTTCAAAGCTGAATTGGGGTAACGATCTAAGAAATACTGAAAATCATCAATGGCTTGCTTGGTTTCCAATTGGTCCAATGTGTGCTCCGGACTCAAATAATAACTGCAATAAGCGGATTTAAATAAACACTCTTCAGCTTTTGGGTGTCTTGGATAATTCTTGGCAAAGTTTTTCAAATAATAACCAGCCATGATGTAATCCTTGATGCACAATTGAGTGACTGCAAAATGATACTGAACATCCTCCGCTATAGAACTTCCTCTTGTTGGACCTTGCAATTCATCCAACAATGGCAATGCCTTGTGGCATTCACCATCATTGTAATACTTAACGGCGGCTTGGTACTTTTTATTCATGTCCTTTTCCTTCAATATCTTGTTGTATTCTGAGCAACCGCTCAAAATAAGGATGGATAGGGCACAAATGATGAAATTTTTCATGGAGGACAAAGATAGGAAAGAGCCTGATATTTTGTTTTGTTAATTTACCCCAAGAAGTCGCGAAGAATGATACTAGCGCTTATCGCATCGACAAGCCCTTTGTTCTCCCTTTTTTTCTTGGAAAGATCCATGCTTTGAATGGCTCTTGTTGCAATGGCGCTGGTGAACATTTCATTGACCCGATGAACTGGTGTGTTGGGAAATTTCAATTTCAGTTTTTCTTCAAATTTGGCTTGCATTTCAGTAGTGTTTGAAGCGTCTCCATTGAGGTATCGCGCCTCACCCAGTACAATGCCTTCCACTTTGTATTTAGAGAGATACTTCTGAAGAAAATCCATGATTTCAGCAGTTGGGACGGTGGTAAGGGGTGATGCAATCATTTTTAGATCATCGGTTTCTGCGATTCCGCATTTTTTTTCACCATAATCTATTGCTATCAGTCGTCCCATCTTGGCTTATTTTTGACCAAAATACGTTTAAATCATGATGCTTACAGAAATTAAATCAACCATTGAGTCTGCCTGGTCAGATCGTTCGCTTTTGCAACAGGTTGAAGTGGTGAAAGCCATCGAATGGGTGATAGAAGAGTTGGACAAGGGAAGGTTGCGTGTTGCACAGCCTCTAGAGAATGGAAACTGGCAAGTCAATGAATGGGTTAAGAAAGCAGTGGTGATGTACTTCCCCATTCGCAAAATGGAAACCTTTGAGGCTGGGCCCATGGAGTTCCATGATAAGATGGCTTTGAAGAGAAATTATGCTGAGTTGGGTGTTCGTGTTGTTCCGCATGCGGTGGCACGATACGGGGCTTATTTGTCCAGTGGGGTAATCATGATGCCCAGTTACGTGAACATTGGTGCATATGTGGACAAAGGAACCATGGTAGATACTTGGGCCACTGTAGGTTCATGTGCGCAGATTGGAAAGGATGTTCATCTTAGTGGTGGTGTGGGTATCGGAGGTGTTTTGGAACCGCTTCAAGCTGCACCTGTGATCATTGAGGACGGTTGCTTTATTGGTTCCCGTTGCATTGTCGTTGAGGGGGTTCGGGTAAAGAAGGAGGCGGTGTTGGGCGCCAATGTTGTATTGACCAAAAGCACCAAGATTATTGATGTTACCCAGGCTGAACCCATCATCTATGTGGGTGAAGTTCCTGAACGCTCTGTTGTTATTCCAGGAACTTACAATAAGTCTTTTCCTGCGGGGGAGTATGGTGTTCCTTGCGCTTTGATTATAGGGCAAAGAAAAGAAAGCACAGACTTGAAAACTTCACTCAATGATGCTTTGCGCGAGCATGAAGTAGCTGTATAATGAAAAAATCGCTCCTCATTCAAACTGCTTTCATTGGCGATGCTATCCTGGCTACAGCTGCCGTTGAAGCCCTTGCTCAGCGTGGCGAACAGGTACATGTGTTGGTCAGAAAGGGGAATGAAGTTTTTTTCAATGCTCATCCAGGAGTGCACAAGGTTTGGATTTGGGATAAAAAGAACAAATGGAAATCTTGGTGGTTTTTATTGCAACAAATCAGAAAAGAAGAATTTGATGTGCTGTATTTGGTACAGCGTTATTTTACAATGTCTTTGTTCGCGTTGTTATCTAAGTCAAAAGTAAAGTGGGCATACGATCAAAGTGTTTTGGGAATTTTCTTCAAGCATTTGGTGCCTTATGTTATTGCGCCAGGCAAGCATGAAGTAGATCGATTGATGGATTTGATTCAATCTGATGAACGTTACTTGCCCAAATTGTATCCTTCCGTTGAGGATGAAAAGTTAGTGGAAAAGTGGACTCACACCGATTTTATAACTTTGAGTCCAGCTTCCGTTTGGGAAACCAAACGTGCGCCTGAGAATGTTTGGAAAGCAGTTGCTGAAGCACATTCAGATATAGCCATCTATTTATTGGGAGGTCCTGGTGATCTTGATTTTTTATCGAGATTTCAAATGGGTTGGGGATTCGGAAATGTTCAAGTTTTGGCGGGTCAATTGACATTGTTGCAATCAGCTGCGTTGATGAAACAAGCCAAGATGAATTTCGTGAATGATAGTGGCCCTTTGCATCTGTGTTCAGCCATGAATGCTCCAGTAACGGCTTTTTTCTGCAGCACTGTTCCTGATTTTGGATTTGGTCCACTTTCAACCGATAGTATGGTTTTGGAAACGACAGAGGAACTGCCTTGCCGACCATGTGGTTTGCATGGAAAAAAGTCATGCCCCAGAGGTGATTTTGCTTGTGGTCAAATAAATCTTAAAGTTAGATGAGTCAATTGCTTTCAAGATATTGGCTGGGCTGGATGGATTGGGAAGTTCCCAACGCTGTCAATGCTGTTATGCTTGGATCTTGTTTCTCTAATGAAATGGCTTTGCGCAGCAGAGAGAAGGGCTGGGATGTATTGTCCAATCCCATGGGTACATTGTTTCAACCTGAAGTGATTGCCCATTGGTTGCGTTATGCGCTCGGAGATAGAAGTTGGAATCCAAAAGATCAGGTTGTCTTTAATGACCAATTGTTCAAGTGTTTGGCCGGCGGTAAAGTATTAAATCATTCCAAGGAGTCTGATTTAATGCAAGACATTGATTGGGTGGGAAATCAAATTCAACTGAATTTGAAAAAAGCACATGTTTTGGTTGTCACTCTGGGGACAGCTTATGCATGGAAGTATCTTCCTTTTTCCTGTTACGTTGGGAATTGTCAGCGATTGAATCAATTGGATTTCGAGCAGGAGTTACTCGATATGGATGGAGTTTATGGTTTGTGGCAAAAGACCATTCACGAAATCAAGGCCCATAATCCCCAATTGAAAATTGTTTTTACGGTAAGTCCTGTTCGTCATGAAAGATTGGGTGTGATGGAGAACAACTTGTCCAAATCAATGCTTCGTATATTGTGTCATCGGTTGACACAGTCCAGTGATGCCCGGTATTTCCCTTCTTACGAATGGGTGGTTGATGAATTAAGGGATTATGCTTTTTACAAACCAGATGGCTGTCATCCCAATGAAAAGGCCGTCGATTATGTCTTTGACCGTTGGATTAATAGTTTTTATTATGTCTAGATTACTTTTTTTCTTTTTGTTGTTTGTTGCAACTCCTATTTTTTCTCAAGTCAAGGTTGGATGCAGTCATCAGCATAATCTGTTGCGATCCAATCAAGCTCGCTTGGATACGATGGAGATCATTCATCAAAATTTGACTTTGGATTTTACTGGATTTGCAGCGCAGCAAATCAAGGGGGAGGCACAGACAAGAATTTACATGTCACAAACAACGGACGTTGTTCATTTGGACTTATGGGGAATGATCGTGGATAGTGTCAAGGTGAATGAACAAACAGCAACCTTCGTCAAAACAGCACATTCGCTTTTTGTGAATGCAATTGCCGCTGCAGGTGATACAATTGAGGTTATTACTTACTACCATGGTTCTCCCGAAACGGATGCCAGTTGGGGTGGTTTTTATTACAACAGTCAATACGCCTATAATTTGGGAGTTGGTTTTACTGAAGATCCACATTGTTTGGGTCGCGCTTGGCATCCTTGCATTGACGATTTCAATGATCGTGCAACTTATCACATTGTTGTGAAAACATTGCCCAATCACGCGGCTTATTGTGGTGGTGTATTATTATCTGAAACAACAGACGCTAACGGGAACAGATGGTTTGATTGGGATTTAGCGCAACCAATTCCTTCCTACCTGGCATCAGTTGCTGTAGGTCAATACGTTCGTGTAGAAGATGATTGGATTTCTGAAGATGGCGATGTGATTCCCATATGGTTGTCTTCGAAAGCAACGGATACGACCAATTTCAAAAATAGTTTACAGAATCTATCCAATGTAACCGGAAATTTTGAGTCGCATTTTGGCCCATATCCTTTTGATCGCATTGGATATGTGGCGGTTCCTTTCAATGGTGGAGCCATGGAGCATGCAGGCAATATTGCTTATCCGCTGTTTGCCATAAATGGCAACTTGTCCTACGAGACCTTGTATGCGCATGAATTGAGTCACATGTGGTGGGGTGATGCTGTAACTTGCAGTTCCCAAGAGGATATGTGGCTCAATGAGGGATGGGCCTCCTATTGTGAGTCATCGGCCCTAGAGGGTTTGTATGGTACATCTGCTTATTGGGAAGAACAAAAGGCATTGCACAAAGAGGTGCTTACTTCCACCCACGTTACTGACGGTGGGTGGTGGCCAGTTTCAGGAGTTCCTCATTCTTTGACTTATGGTTCAACGGTATACCGCAAAGGTGCTTGGGTGGTGCACAACTTGCGTTACGTGATGGGCGATCAGGCTTTCTTCTCAGCTTGTCGTGATTATCAGGCGCAACGTCCTTTTTCTAGTCACGGCTCTGAAGATTTGCGTGATTTTTTTCAGGCCTATACGGGTTATGATTTGACTGTTTTTTTCAACACATTTGTATTTCAACCTGGATTTCCGGAATACAGAGTCAAAAGTTTTTCCGTAGAGCCAGCGGAAGTTCCTGCAGTGAATATGGTCACCGTGATTGTTGAACACCATTTGAACCACCAAAACCAATCCAATACCAGTATGCCCATGCAACTGGGCTTTCGCAAGCCCAATGGAGAATGGGAGTATCAGGGCTATGTTCATACTGATCCAGTTCAAGAGGTGCTGATTGGCTTTGATTTTGTTCCAACCGATGTTGTGATAAATCGCAACGGTGAATTGCATCAAGCAGTTTTGGCCGAAGAACGTATGTTATATGCAACGGGCAATGTGGATTTGTCCTATGCTGATTTTAGCGTGAATCCCACTTCTTTGGGAAGTGCAGATAGCATTTGGTTTAGAGCAGAGAATCATTTTGCAGAGGCTGAGTTTCATCCTTATTTGGATGGAACGGATTGGTTCATCAGTCCGGATCGGATGTTAGAGATTCATTGGCAGGGATCAGAGGATGCGGTCTTGTCTGGGAAATGGCGTTTTTATCAGTCCAATGCTGCAGAGTATGACTCTTCTTTTTTTGCTCAAATCAATGCCTGGGGAATGGATGAGGACAGTGTTCACCTGTTGTACAGGCCTTTTAGCGGAGAGAATTGGTCGTTGTATTCCGATGCAACATTGAATACGATGGGCAGCGCTTCCAATGGGAATGGTCGTTTTGATTTTTCACGAATACTGCCTGGGCAATATGCATTGGCGGTTCATACGGGTGTTCTTCAAATGGCTGAGGAACTCGAGCAACCTTGGTTTATTTGGAATCAACGAGAATTACAAATTCAGCACCACATGGATGAAATGGTGGTGCATGATGTTCAGGGAAAGCAATGCAAAATTTTAAATAACGTTCAAGTAAATGAATCAATTAAGTTTTCCTTAGATGCAGGTGTTTACATCATCACTGCAAAGAGCGGAGGCGATAGTTGGTCGGCAAAAATAAACATCATACCATAGAAATGAAGATAGTTTGTATCGGAAGAAATTATGCAGATCATGCCAAGGAATTGGGCAATGATTTACCAAAGGAACCTTTGTTTTTTAATAAGCCTGACTCGGCCATTTTGGCAAAGGGCAATCCCTTTTTTATTCCAGAATGGACCAGCGATGTCCATTATGAAATTGAATTGGTATTTAAAGTCAACC
>CAZNVU010000053.1:0-16285 GCA_964576575.1 uncultured Chryseobacterium sp. | reverse complement strand
ACGAGAGGACCGGGAAGGACGCACCTCTGGTGTATCTGTTGTGGCGCCAGCTGCATTGCAGAGTATCCACGTGCGGACGAGATAAGCGCTGAAAGCATCTAAGCGCGAAACTCACCTCAAGATGAGTATTCATTGAGAGTCGTCAAAGATGATGACGTTGATAGGACACAGATGTAAAGGCAGCAATGTCAAAGTCAAGTGTTACTAATTACTCGAAAGCTTATAAATAAAATAAACTCTATCAATATTTCAATCTTTTTTAGGTGATTATTGCGGTTAGGTCCACCTCTTCCCATTCCGAACAGAGAAGTTAAGCTAACCAGCGCAGATGGTACTGGCCAAAAGCCGGGAGAGTATGTCGTCGCCGATCTTCGAAAAACCCTCAGTGTAAACTGAGGGTTTTTTGTTTTGTTTAAATCCAATTTGATTGTCGATTTTCTCTTAATCATGAAATAGAACAGTCATCTTATTTCGACTTGCTTTTTATTTGTTTTCCATGATAGCAGCTCAAGATCTTAGTGATAATTCTTCATCAGCTCAGGACATCTCCGTTTCGTCCTTGCCGGATAAAATCATGGAAGGAGCATCAGAGTTTTTTAAGATTGCTTGAAATTTTTCAAACTCTCACTGGGTATACTTTGCTATTCGAGGGTGCTAGGATTTTAGTCCTTTTCGATGGGATTGAAAAGAGATCAAAGAGTGAAGCAAGTTAGCCGACTCAGAAATAAAGCAGGCTAATGTTCGTCTTAAAGAGAGGATATTAAGGAGGTCAAGAATAAAAAACAATCAGGTAAAGCCGCGGTTGTTCTAAATTGTAAACAGCAAAGGCAATGTTTGCCCTATCATTTCATTAAAATTTAAGAAAAGGTTAGAGTAAAATTTGCCTCGTATTGTTCTCTATAGTTTCACAGATTTTATCTGTTGGAATGTCATTGCTGTCATTTCCAAATGGATCTTCGATTTCCTCTGCAATGACCTCCAAGCTTGCCAAAGCATAAAAGACAATACAAGAAAGTCCAATGCACAACCAATGAAGTTGTATTGCATATCCAAACGGTAAGGTCATGACGTAAAAGAAGATGAATTTTTTGACAAATACATTGTATGAAAAAGGTATAGGTGTATTCCTAATTCTCTCGCATCCGCCGCAGATGTTTTGAAATTCATTCAGTTCGGTTTGAACAGATAGAAGTGTTGCGCCGGTAATTTCACCTTTTTGTTCTAGATCATAGATTTTTTGAATCAATCGTTTGGCTATTTGATTAGGTATGTGATGTTGGCCTCTCACTTTTTCCCATTCTTCATCTAATTCCACTTCCAATTCGTGAGATCTCAAATGTTGTTTCAATGAATGCGCATACAGGGATATTCCTTTTTGAAAATATTGACGACTCTCTGAGTCTGTATCCTTAAGTATAGCGTTGAGTTTTAGACTAAGTGTTCTACTGTTGTTGACTAGGCTGCCCCAAAGTTTTCGACCTTCCCACCAACGGTCGTATGCTGTGTTTGTCCTAAAAACCAAGAGCAACGAGAGCACAAAACCCAAAAGGGTTTGCACAGTGGTTAAATTCTTAATAAAGGGATTTTGCTCCCAATGCCAATATTCATACTCGAAAAAGACAATAAGCCCGGTGTAAACGCCAATAATGATCATCATTGGAATCAGTTTTTCAAAGGTTTCATTTTTTTGAACTTTGAAGATAAAAGTGAACCAATCTTTGGGTTGATAGATATGCATTGCTTGAAGTTTGATCAAATTTAGTGACCTTTGTGCAAGTGATTCGAGCCAAAGAAATATTATTCAAATTTTGGGGATATTCTGATTTCAGAAAACCCCAAGATGCTATTGTTACATCAGTAATTGAAAATAATGATACATTGGCACTCTTGCCAACGGGTGGTGGAAAAAGTCTTTGTTACCAGGTGCCAACATTGGTCAAGGGCGGATTGTGTTTGGTAGTTTCTCCACTGACAGCATTGATGCAGGATCAAGTGGATGATCTAATGAGAAGGGGTATCAAGGCAAAGATGATTTCTGCATATATGAAAAAGAAGGAGATTGATTGGGCTTTAAATGAGTGTGTTTTTGGAGATGTTTCATTTTTATATGTTTCACCTGAAAGATTATTAAATAATGCTTTTCAACGGCATCTGCAGAAGATGCCCATTTCTCTTGTAGCGGTGGATGAAGCGCACTGTATTTCGCAATGGGGTCATGATTTTAGACCTGCCTATTTAGAAATTGCAAAGATTAGAGAGTGGCACCCTAAGATACCTTTTTTGGCTTTGACAGCAACTGCAACCCCAGAGGTTAAAGATGAAATAGTGGAGCAACTTCAGTTGAAGCGTTGTGAAATTATTGAAGGAGAGTTATCAAGGCCAAACTTGGCTTACGGTGTGATTGAGACACAAGATAAACCCGCTCAGCTCCTCAAATGGATAAGAGGTTTCAAGGGAGCTTTAATAGTATACGCCCAATCAAGGATGCGTGTAGAGGAGCTAAGCCGATGGTTGGTTGTGAACAATATTTCTGCAAAGTATTTTCATGCGGGTTTAAAAGTCAACGAAAAACGAGAATCCACGAATGATTGGATGACCAATAAGGTTCAAGTTATGGTTGCTACCAATGCATTTGGAATGGGTATTAACAAGCCCGACGTTCAGGCCGTCATTCATTGGGAGCCTCCTGCAAATCCGGAGGCCTATTTTCAAGAAGCCGGAAGAGCTGGTCGTGGTGGTCAAAAGGCCTTCGGGTTAATGATGTTTCATCCAGCTGATAAATTAGAAGGTGAAAAGAAGATAAATGACCAGTATCCAACTCGTGAGGTTATTCAAAAAGTCTATCAATATTTGTCAGATGGCTTTCAATTACCTATCGGTGAGGGTCAGGGTGAAACTTTTGCAATCCAATGGTCGGAGTTATCTCAGCGTTCAGGAGTAACACAGAAACAAGTTCTTGCTTCGTTAAATGTTTTGCAATCTTGCGGCTATATCCAATTGAATGAAGCATTTTTTCAGCCATCGATTATTCGTTTTTTGCTTTCACATGATCAGCTTGTTGTTTTTAAAGACAAGTACATTCAGCATAGAAATGTGATTGAGAATCTGCTGCGGATGTATGGTGTTTCTGATTTTCAGGAAATACGAATAGATGAATGGCAAGTAGCCAAACAGATGAAAACATCTCAAGCACTATTGAAAGAGAAGTTGATTTCATTGTCGGAGTTGAAGGTTTGGGATTACACACCTCAATGGGATTCGCCATCGGTAACTTTTGTGCTTCCTAGAGTGCATCCAGCATCATTGATCATACCTCAGGAAAAACTGGAAAAGTTGCTCAACAGAGATTGTCAGAAATGGGGAGCCATTTGGAATTACATCAGCACGCATGATTGTCGGACTGTTTGGATGAATGGGTATTTTGGTAATCAATCGAAAACTTGCGGGGTATGTGATATTTGCACCAAAGCATCAAGAGAAAGTAAAAGTATTTCCTTGGTTGATCAACTTTTTGACAACCTTGAATTGCAGCGGAATCAAATTGAGTCACTGCCCTCACCTGAATTGAGGGATGAGGCATGGATGCGATTGCGTTTGTTCTTGGATGAGGAAAAATGGATTGAGATTGATGACGGGTTATGGAAAAAATCAATATAATGAAGTAACCCCCTATTTTTTAGGGGTTCTTTCAAAAAAAAAAACTCTTTTTTTCATTTTTGCATTGAAAAAAGGGGGGTATATTCGCAAATAAAATATTTTTCTATGAGTATGACCCGCTTTCAGGCTTTGGCAGAATTGAATACTCGCCAGCCTAATCATGTTCCAGCGCCAAGTGCAAAGGTTTCGGATTACTTTGGATCCAACGTATTCTCCCCATTCCGAATGAGAGAGTATTTGACTGATGATGTTTACGAGAAATTGATGGAGTGTATCAATATGGGCGTTCGCATTGATCGCAGTGTGGCAGATCATGTTGCTTCAGCAATGAAAGAATGGGCCATGAGCAAAGGTGCAACACATTATACGCATTGGTTTCAGCCATTAACGGGAGCAACTGCTGAAAAGCATGATAGTTTTTTTAAGCCTTTGGGCGATGGCCGAGCTATCGAGAAGTTTGAAGGTACGATGTTAGTCCAGCAAGAGCCGGATGCATCATCTTTCCCAAGCGGAGGAATCAGAAATACTTTTGAGGCAAGAGGATATACTTTATGGGATCCATCCTCTCCAGCCTTCATCGTAGGAAACACGCTATGTATACCTACCATTTTCATTTCTTATACTGGGCATGCTTTAGATTACAAGATGCCAATGATGAAAGCATTGCACGCCGTTGATCACGCGGCCACTGCTGTATGTCAATATTTTGATAAAGAAGTAGTAAAAGTTAACACCACTTTGGGTTGGGAGCAGGAGTATTTTTTGATAGATGAGGCGCTGCACAATGCACGTCCAGATATCGCTATGACCGGTCGTGCCTTGTTTGGCGCACGTCCGGCAAAAGGACAGCAGTTGGAGGATCATTATTTTGGTTCAATTCCAGATCGTGTGATGGGATTTATGCAGGAGTTTGAGAATGAATCTCACTTATTGGGCATACCTGTAACGACAAGACATAATGAAGTTGCTCCAAATCAATTTGAAGTAGCGCCAATGTTTGAAGAAGCTAATTTGGCTAATGATCACAACCAACTGTTGATGGACATTCTAGATAAAGTTGCTAGAAAACATCAGTTCAGAGTATTGCTTCATGAGAAGCCTTATGAAGGTGTTAATGGAAGTGGCAAGCATAACAATTGGGCTTTGAGTACCAATACCGGTGTTAACTTGTTGAAGCCGGGAAAAAACCCTAAAACCAATTTGCAGTTTCTTACCTTTTTTATCAATACGGTAGCAGCTATTTTTGAGAATGCTGATGTTTTAAGAGCAAGTATTGCATCTGTGGGTAACGATCACCGTTTGGGCGCAAATGAGGCCCCTCCCGCCATCATGAGTTGTTTCTTAGGAGAGCATTTGTCCGCTATGCTGGATGATTTAGAGAAGAATATCAAAGCTGGGAAAATGACTCCTCAAGACAAGATAGAGTTGAAGTTGAATATCGGGAAATTGCCCCAAGTGTTGTTGGATAATACAGATAGAAATAGAACATCTCCTTTTGCTTTTACTGGAAATAAATTTGAATTCCGTGCAGTGGGTTCTAGCGCCAATTGTGCCAACGCTATGATTGTATTAAATACAATTGTGGCTAATCGATTGTTACAATTTAGAAAAGATGTGGATGCGAGAATTGCAAAGGGGGATGACAAAGATGAGGCTATATTGAAGGAGTTGCAACGATTGATCAAAATGAGTAAAGCTATTCGTTTCGAAGGTAATGGATATGGCGATGAATGGGTGAAGGAAGCTAAAAAGAGAGGTCTTTCTAATTTCACGGATACTCCCAGTGCGCTTGCTATTTGGAAAGATAAAAAGATTCAAAAGATGTTTCAAGATTTGAATGTTCTTACACCAGAGGAGATTCATGCACGCTACGAAATTGAGTTGGAAAACTACAGTAGGAGAAGAGATATTGAAGCATCATTAACTGCAAGCATTGCTATTTCTAATATCATTCCGGCAGCTTTAAGATACCAAAGTGATTTGCTAGAGAATGTTCAAGGTTTAAAGGCCGTCTTGTCGGCTTCTGATTTTAAGGATGCGGCTGCCACACAGTTGTCATTAATTAAAGAAATTAGTAAAGAAGTTAACGCATTAAAGAAAGGCGCAGATGCAATCAGAACGGAGTTGCAGAAGGCTTATAGCTTGGATGCGGAAAAGCAAGCGAAATTGCTATCAAATACAATTAAGCCACTAATGGATGCGGCAAGAACTTCAGCAGATAAGCTAGAGTTATTAGTGGAGGATGAGTCTTGGCCGTTGCCAAAAATGAGCGAGTTGTTGTTCACCAACTAATATCGAGTTGAATGATTTTCATAAAATAGAGACTCATTTTGGGTCTCTATTTCTTTTTTGTTATATTCGCAACAATACAAACTGAAGGAATTAAAGAATTTACAACATGAAAAAATTATTGTTGGCTTTTGTTTTGGGATGTGCAATAACCACTGCATGGTCACAAAAAGAGTTGAAGAAGGCAAATTCATACTTTGCTACTCGTCAGTATTTGGAAGCCGCAGAGGAGTATAAGATTGCAGGACCAAAAATCAAAGATCTTACCATCAAAGCCCAATCTTATTTCAATGTGGGAGAGTGTTACAGGATGATGACTCGTTACAATGAGGCCATTGAATGGTATGATAAATCTGGAAGAGCGATGTATGGTAAAACCAACCCGGAGCTTCATTACAATTGGGGAATGTGTTATGCTATGCAAGGTAAATATGAAGAGGCGGTCGCTCAATTTAAGCGTTACCAAGAGTCAGGAGGAGACAGAGAGAAAGGAAATCAAGCCATCAAATTGGCTCAGAATAGCGCGGATTTGAAAAACCAGAAATCAAAAATTGAGGTTGAATTGGTGGGTGAAATTAGCACCCCTGAGTTTGATTTCGCGATGAATTATGCTGCTAAAAAAGGAAAGGATGGTGATGTTTTTGTTTTATCGTCTTCCAGAAAGTCCTCAGCAGGTAATGGATCTGATCCCAAGACCGGGGAGGATTTTATGGACTTATTTACAGTTACAAGAGATCCCAAAGGAAAGTTTGGAACACCACAGCCATTGGGTAATGTGATTAACACCAACAATAATGAAGGCCCTATTAGCTACACGAAGGACTTTGGAGAGATGTATTTTACTTTTTGTCAATATGCATCAGGTGAGTATCATCCATGCGAGATTAGAATGTCTAAAGTAATGAACGAAAAGTACGAGGCTCCTGTGAAGGTGGTATTTGATAAAACAAATGGAGACAGCGTCGTTTTTGGTCATCCGTGTTTATCGCCTGATAATAAGCATTTGATTTTTGCATCTAATTTACCAGGAGGGAAGGGTGGTATGGATTTGTGGTATAGCACATACGACAAAAAGAATGATCAGTGGGGCGCTCCAAAAAACCTAGGAAATATTAATACTTCTGGCGATGAAATGTTCCCTTGGATGGAGGATAATACATTGTACTTTTCTTCCAATACGATACCCGGAATGGGCGGTTTTGACATTTTCAAGTCAACCAAAGGGGAGGAAATGAGTTTTTCAGCGCCAACCAATTTGGGGCATCCAATTAATTCATCATCTGATGATTTTGCTCTAATCATCGATCGAAGCGCAAAGAAATTGTATAATGTTGAGTACGCAGGCTTCTTTACTTCTAATCGTCCCGGAGGGAAAGGAAAAGATGATATTTACCAGTTCCGCGATGTTCCTGTTTTGTTTACTATGCAAGGATATGTTTATGATGAGAAGACCGGAAATCCGGTAGAAGGCGCAAGTGTTGTTGTCAAGAGTACTGATGGATCAGAGTACAAATTGTCTACAGATAAATCGGGTGCGTTTAGCTTGGATAACACACAAGTGCTCGCCGAAAACACGTATATGGTGGATGTTGATAAGACGGATTATATTGGAATTCAAGGAGATCGTTTTTCAACTAGGAATTTAAAGGAAAATACCAACTTCGCTAAGGAGTATTTTATCCAGCTTATTGAAAAGGATGTGGAGTACCATATGCCATTGGTTCAGTACCCATACAATAAAACAGAATTGTTGGTGAATGAAACTGTGAACTCACAAGATTCATTGAATTATTTATTTGATTTATTGGCGAAAAATAAGACTTGGAAGATTCAACTGGAGGCTCATACGGATGCGCGTGGTAGTGTTGAGGCTAACCAGATCCTTTCAGAGGGTCGTGCTAAAACTTGTTTTGATTACCTGGTAGGAAAAGGAATTGATGCGCGCAGAATTGTCCCTGTTGGAAAAGGAGAGTCTCAGCCAATTACAATGAAAAAAGATCAAGGCGGCTTCAAAGGCGGAGATATTTTAACCGAAGATTATATTGCCAAGTTGTCAACAAATGAGGAGAAAGAATTGGCATATCAATTAAATCGTCGAACAGTTTTTCGCATCCTAGCAACTGATTTTGACCCTAACAAGCCAGATGCTACCCCTGCGCCTGCTCCAACTCCAGGAAAGACGGGCGCTAAGCCCAACGGTGCAAAACCTGGAACAAAGAAACCTTAATGTTTAAGACTTGATACAAGTTTTGGAATTTTAGCAATCAATAAATATTACTTTTGCAGCGGGTTTTTCCCGCTGCTTTTTTTTAATACTATGAGTGATTCACAACGATACCAACAAAGGGGCGTTTCAGCAAAAAAAGAGGATGTCCATGATGCCATTGCAAAAGTTGATAAAGGGCTTTTTCCCAAGGCATTTTGTAAGATCGTTCCTGATTTTTTAACTGGAGATGAAGACTATGCGTTGGTCATGCATGCCGATGGTGCCGGGACAAAATCATCATTGGCCTATATGTACTGGAAGGAAACAGGTGATGTTTCTGTTTGGAAGGGGATTGCCCAAGATGCAGTTGTCATGAATTTAGATGATCTTCTTTGTGTTGGTGTGACTGATAATATTCTTTTGAGTTCAACAATTGGAAGAAACAAAGGTCTTATTCCGGGCCAAGTAGTTAAAGCCATTATTGAAGGAACTGAAGAGCTCGTTGCAGAGTTGAAAGAAAATGGTGTTGGTATCAAAACCACAGGTGGAGAGACGGCAGATGTTGGAGATTTGGTCAGGACGATTATTGTTGACAGCACTGTAGTTGCCAGAGTTAAAAGATCAGAGGTGATTAACAATGCCAATATAGCTGCAGGGCAAGTCATCGTCGGCTTTGCTTCAGATGGCCAAGCGTCATACGAAAAAGAATACAATGGCGGAATGGGCAGTAATGGCCTTACTTCAGCAAGACATGACGTCTTTTCAAAAGAGTATGCCGCAAAGTATCCTGAGTCCTTTGATTCGGGTATACCCTTTGAATTTGTTTTTTCGGGTAATCAAAAACTAACGAGCAAGATTGATGGAGTGCCCTTGGATGCGGGTAAGTTGGTGTTGTCTCCAACTAGAACTTATGCTCCTTTGGTTAAGAAGATTTTAGATTGGAATAGAGCGGCTGTTAAAGGCATGGTTCATTGCAGTGGTGGTGGGCAAACCAAAGTCTTACACTTCATTGATAATTTGCATGTGGTCAAAGATCAGTTAATGCCTGTTCCCGTGTTGTTCAAATTGATACAAGAAGAAAGTGGAACAGATTGGAAGGAGATGTATCGTGTGTTTAATATGGGGCATCGTTTAGAGATTTATACTGATGAAATCAATGCCGCTGAAATGATAGAGATTGCTCGTTCAATGAACATTCATGCGCAAATTATTGGCAGGGTAGAGGGAAGTGAGGTCAAGAAGTTGACCATCATTACAGACAAAGGAAGATTTGAATACAAGGATTGATGATAGATTTATTACAACGCCTTTTGGCAATAGAGGATAGATACATAGAAGTTTCTAAGCTGATTACAGATCCTTCGGTAATTTCAGATATGAAGCGGTATCCTTCTTTGATGAAAGAATATAAAGATTTGGAGAAGATCGTAGATAAAGGGAGGTTGTATAAGAAGTCAAAAGACGACTTTCAAGGAGCAAAGGATATTTTATACGGCCAAGAGGATGCGGCATTGAAGGAGTTGGCCCAGATGGAGTATGATGAGTTGGAACCATTGATAGAGTCTTTGGAGAATGAGATTAAGGTTATGCTGATTCCAAAGGATCCAGAAGATGAGCGAAACTGTGTTGTTGAAATTAGGGGAGGAACAGGAGGCGATGAGGCGGCCATTTTTGCGGGGGATTTGTTTAAAATGTATACCCGTTATGTTTCGAATAAGGGATGGAAGTATGAGGTTTTAAGCATCAGCGAGGGGACGGCCGGAGGTTTTAAAGAGGTGGTTTTTGAAATTCAGGGAGTTGACGTGTATGGAACCATGAAGTTTGAAAGTGGTGTTCATCGTGTTCAAAGAGTTCCGGAAACAGAAGCACAAGGTCGTGTACACACATCAGCAGCTACTGTGGCTGTAATGCCTGAGGCTGAGGAGTTTGATGTAGTCATCAATCCCGCGGATATCCATAGAGATACTTATCGCGCAAGTGGGGCAGGTGGGCAGCACGTAAATAAAACGGAATCAGCAGTTCGTTTGACGCACGCACCGACGGGCGTAATTGTCGCATGTCAGGAAGGCCGCTCTCAACATGAGAACCAGGAAAAGGCGATGCAAATGTTGCGCACCAAGATATTTGAAGCAGAAGTGAATCGCAGGCAGGAAGAACGTGCGAAAATGAGGAAGTCATTGGTGAGCACCGGCGATCGTTCAGCAAAAATTAGAACTTACAATTTTCCTCAAGGGAGAATGACAGATCACCGTATCAATTTGACACTTTACAATTTGGATGCGGTGATGAATGGTGAGATTGAGGATATAATAGAAGCCTTACAAGTTGCAGAAAACGCAGAGAAATTATTGGCAGGTAATAACGATTAATGATGAACCGAAAAAAATTGGCGGCGATTATTCAAGAGAGAAAATCGCTATTGTGTGTGGGCTTGGATATTGATATGAAATTGATTCCATCAGGAATAGATCCTTTGACTTTTAATAAATCCATTATTGACGCTACAAGAGATTTGGCTGTTGCATACAAGCCAAATTTGGCATTTTATGAGTGTTTAGGAAAGAAAGGTTGGGAGTTATTTGAAGAGACGGTTGATTACATAGGCAAGGAACACTTCATTATTGCAGATGCCAAGCGTGGAGATATTGGCAACACTAGCAAGTATTACGCACAAACTTTTTTTGAAACATATGCTTGTGATGCAGTTACCATTGCTCCCTATATGGGTGAGGATAGTGTAACTCCTTTTTTAGGCTTTGAGGATAAGTGGGCCATTGTTTTGGGGCTAACTTCGAACAAAGGCGCCATTGATTTTCAACTTCAACAAACTGGAGATGAGACGTTGTATCAAATGGTGCTCCGAAAAGTGGCATCTTGGGGTAGTGATGAGAATACTATGTTCGTTGTTGGAGCTACACAGGCAATTGCTTTGGTCGAATTGCGAAAAATTATTCCCAATCATTTTCTACTTGTACCAGGTGTGGGTGCTCAAGGCGGGAGTCTAGAGGAAGTTCTTCAATTCGGGATGACAAAGGATGGAGGACTTTTGATCAATGCCTCTAGGAGTATTTTGTATGCATCCAATGGATTGGATTTTGCTGACGCAGCGAGGTCAGAGGCTTTGAAAATGCAACAAGTGATGGCTAAATATCTTTCATAACTTTTTCATCGTATATTTCAGTCGTGCAAAATTTTTACCAATGTCCCACTTGTGCATCTGCATTGAATGCGGATAAAGATGTTTACCGCTGTTCAGGTTGTGCAGTTGAATACAGTGTCCAAAATGAAATAGCCTTTTTATTGGATGAAGAGCAACTGGGGTGGGCTGATAGAAAATTGCGTGATGATTTTTATAATGGCCTTTTGGGGAGGTTTTATCAGCGCTTGATGCCTCTGCTGTCACTGCCAGCTAGGCCTTTTGCCATTTCTAAATTGGATTGGTTGATTTTTGCTACTACATGGGTCATTCTTTTGGGTTCAGCGTATTTGTCTCTTGGTTTTTTCTTCTATGATTTACATATTGCGTATTCCCTGATAGGGTTGATGTTTTTTTTAATTTTGTGTTCGTTTCTTTACAAGCACCCCCATTTTTTTCATTTGTTGTGGACAGCGGTTCCTGCGAAATTGAGTTTAGAAAAAGATAAGTATATTTACAATCGTTCATTTGCAGATTTACATTCTGAAGTACAAGTTGGGCTGAAGAGTCAAAACAGTCAGTTGCGATTGTTAGATGTATCTACTGGCACTGGGAATTCTTTGCTTCGACATGGATGGACAAAAATCAATGCAGCGTTAACAGGATTTGATTTGTCAGAAACAATGCTTCGTCAGTTGCAAAAGACGGCTCTGGAGCAGAGTATTCCGATAGATCTGGTCATAGGTGATGCCACACGTTTACCTTTTGCAAATGAATCGTTTGATGTTGTTACCAATTACGGCGCGATTAACGGCTACAGCAATATTGAATTGGCATTGGATGAAATGGTCAGGGTGTTAAAGCCCGGAGGTTACGGGGTGTTCTTAGATGAGCAGTTGTATGATAAGGCATCTTGGATCGAACAACAGTATTTTTCTAAAGTGTTAAGTTCGCACAATCTCATACACCATTGCCCGAGCGAATTTTTACCCAAAGAAATTAAGGATGTGACTGTTCATCAAGTCTATGAGTTTTACTACCTGTGTATTTTTAGGAAACCGAAATGATTTTTGGGTTTTGCTAAATAATAAATTACATCGGGATTAATCACCTAAAGCCTCTGCTTTTTTAAGCTCCTCATCAATGATTTCTTCAATTTGCTTTCTTTCAGCATCATTGAGTTTTTGATTCAGTTTGGCCTGCTGCTTTAAATAACGATACATGTGTTTCTTGTGAAGTTCATAGGCAACGTAGGTAGTGTAATTGCCTTCAGCATTTCTGTATTGTTCCTGGCCTATTTTTCTTAGATCGGCCAATTTGGTGTTGGTTACTTCTCTAATTAAAGACTCGAATTTCTGAGTTATCTCGGAAGCCTGTCCCACCTCTGTTTCACTCATGTGTTGATCCGTCACGCCTTTGATTGTAGTGCTCATTTGCTGAGCCAATTCTTTTTTTGCTTGCAGATCTGCTTTGCTTTCGGAAATGTTTTGATCGCTACTTTCCCCTTTACCAACTCCGCGGAAATAGCGGTTGTTACTTTCATATTTTTCTCCGGTGAATGTCTCTTTGACTTTTGAACCTAGAAATTTGTTTGAATTACACGCTGTCAGCGATATTACTGCTGAAATAGCCAATAAGAAAATGTTTTTCATTTGCTAAATTTATGAAGGTTTTCTAAAAAAAATGTGCCAATGCAGAGAAAAACGTTAAAATCGTTTTGTTTCTTAGTATTCAGCACTACTTTGCGTCTGCAAGAAAATTAAACCAAAAAATAAAGCATGAAAAAAATCTACATGGTTGGAGCTTTGTTGTTAAGTGTGACAACAATAATGGCTCAAACGTTTGTGCAGGGAACCCTTCCTGGGCAATATTATTCAGGAGGTGTTACGGGAGTTTGGGACATGAACAGTGATGGTCTTAACGACATTGTGGTCATGGATCAAAGTACAACACTGCGCATATTGTTTCAGCAACCCAATGGGTCTTTTACCCAAGTAAATACAGCAACCTCGCCATTAGGTGAGGCGCAGTGGGGAATGACTGTTGGAGACTATGACAATGACGGATTTGGAGATGTAATGTGTGGTGGTAGTTATGACGGTATCCATTTCTACAATATTGACGGAAATGGAAATGCTGTTATGAACACCGATAATGGAGCGAATATTTTCATGCAAGCTTGCCTCTTTGGGGATATAGACAATGATGGATGGTTGGACGCGTTTGCTTGCCATGATGATGGCCCGTCATTCATGTACCGCAATAATGGAACAGGGATTTTGGTTCCAGATCAAACATTGATCAATTATAATTTGTACCCAGGCAATTATCCAGGCACTAATGATCCACTGATGTCTGGTAATTATGGTAGTGAGTTTAGTGATTTTGATCGTGACGGTGATATGGATTTATTGGTAGCCAAATGTCGTCAAGCTTCTAATGATCCTTTGGATCCACGCCGTACCAATTTGCTTTTTGTTAATGACGGCAACAATGTGTATACTGATGATGCAGCAGCGCGTGGATTGGTGAATCTTGAGCAATCTTGGACAGCCACCTTTGGAGATATAGATAACGATGGAGACTTTGATTGTTTCATGACCACACACTCTGGCGGTATCAAGATGTATGAGAATAGCGGGCTAGGATATTTTACGGATATTTCTCAAGCTGCAGGTTTGACCACCCAAGGATTCTTTATGCAAGGACAAATGGCTGATTTTGATAATGACGGATATTTAGATGTGTTGTATGCTGGAGGTAATTTTGGTTATTATCACAATAATGGTAATAAGACCTTTACTCAAATGAACAGCTCGATAGCCAATCCACAAACTATGCATGGTTATGGTCTGGGTGATTTGAACAATGATGGATTCACTGACATCTATGCCAATTATGGAACTGGCTATGTTTCGCCGTCTAATCAGAATGATATTCTTTGGTTAAGTCAACCCAATGGGAATCATTGGGTTGGTTTTGATCTGGAAGGTACCATTTCTAATAGAAATGCTGTTGGAGCATTGGTTGAGATCCATGGGCCTTGGGGAACACAAATACGTGAAGTTCGAACTGGGGTTTCTTATGGTATTACCAATTCCAATATTTTAGTTTTTGGAATTGGAAGTAGTACTTCGATTGATTATGCAGTTATTCATTGGCCAGCTGGTGGAACACAGGTAGTGACCAATCCTCAAGTTGATGCATATACACATTATTTGGAAACTCCTTGTTTTGACTATCCAATGGTGAGCATTACAAGCAATGGTGCAAACTCTATTTGTCCAGGTCAAACCGTTGATATTGCTGCTACTGCGAGCAGTCCAATCGGAACGCCTTCAATTGTTTGGTCCAACGGTGCAAATACATCAAATATTTCTGTTGGTGAGAGCGGTGTTTATTCAGCCTACGCTTACGATCCTGCAAGCGGTTGCGCAACGGCTTCCAACCAAATCAATATTTCAGTGGATGATCAATTGCCTCCATCTATTAGCATTCAAGGTGATGAGGTGACCTGTGAAGGTACGCCTGTGACATTGACAGCCAGTTCAGGAAATGCGTATTTGTGGAGCAATGGATGGACTGAGCAATCATTGAATGTTGATGCTTCAGGTAATTACAGTGTTCAGGTTGATGGAGGTTGTGGCTTTATCGGTTCTGTCGAAACGGTGAGTATTAATCTATTGGATGCTCCAGCGTTAACAACCCAAGACTATCAAATTGATATTTCAGGTAATGTAGATATGTCAGTTGTTGGAAATGGCAACATTTCTTGGTATTCTGATGCTAACGGAACTTCACTTATTTCTGAAGGAAGTACCTATTCCACGTCTGTAAATTCAACAACAACATTTTATGTTGAAGCTGTGAATGTTTATACGGGGACTGAAGGTCAGGGTGGTAATCCAGCGAATTCAACCTCAGGACAATATTCTAATTCTACGTTCCATTTGTTGTTTGATGCCATGCAAGATATTACCATTGACAGTGTCCTGGTTTATGCACAAAACGCAGGAACAAGAAACATCGAATTGGTAGATGCGAACGGCACTCAAATTACTTCAGGAACTTTCAATGTCCCTGCAGGTCAGTCATATATTGCATTGAATTTTACCGTACCTCAGGGATCAGGTTATGGTTTGCGCCCTGTTGTCAACTCTCAACCTGGTCTATGGCGTGATGGTTTGGGATCTACATTATCCTATCCTTATCAAATTGTTGATGCAGAATCCAACACTTTGGCCTCAATCACAGGTACTACCGTTCAAGGAAACAATAGCAATGCATATTACTATTTCTTTTATGATTGGCACGTGAGCACACCAACTTTTGAGTGTTCAACAGGATTGCAGCCCGTTACCGTTTATGTTGGAAATGTTTTGGGTTGTACATCACCAGATGCTTGCAATTTTAACCCAATTGCAACAACTGAAGACAACTCATGTTTGTATCCAGGATCCCCATGTGACGATGGAAATGCTTCAACAATCAACGATGTCTATGCTGCTGACTGCTCTTGCGTAGGAGAGACTGTAGGTGTCAACGAAGTTGTTGAATCATTTGGATTTGGTATTTATCCTAATCCAACACAAGGTGTATTGAACGTTCAAATTCCAGCCATTCAAGGTTCTATTCAATTGTCGGTTATGGATGTCAATGGACGAATGGTTGAGCAGCGTCAATTGAATGGATCAAATCAAATTGGAGTTGTTCAATTGAACTTGAGTCATTTGGCAAGTGGATGGTACAACGTGAAAATGGTTACCGATTTGGGTGTGCAAAATTTGAAATTCCAAAAGAACTAAGTCAGTTGTAGTCAATTTAAAAAACCACCTTCTGGTGGTTTTTTTTTGATTCACAATCTATTCGTATTTAATTCGTTTGTAGTTTCACCACATGAAGAAAATTACTCTTTTGTCTTTATTTATGCTGCTAGGATTTCTATCGGCAATTGGGCAGAAGGTATTGCCAAAGAATTTACCTGAATTTGACGACAG